>DAIMGB010000018.1:0-3938 GCA_036724195.1 Thermoleophilaceae bacterium | reverse complement strand
CCCGCCGGCAGCGCCTCCAGCGCGGCGCGGCTCCACGGCAGCACCAGCCGCGCACCCTCAAGCACGCGCCGCTCGAGCGGGTGGAGCACGGAGTTCGCCGGCCCCGTTCGGTTGAGCACGGCGGGAGAGTCCAGCCGCACCGCGTAGGGCTGCTCGAGCTTGGGGGCGAGCAGGGCGGCGGTGATCGTGGAGAACACCACGGCGCGCGGCCGGCGCTTCAGCGCGCTGGCGACTGCGCGCCGCGCGGCCGCGGCCTCCACGAGGTCGTTCACGGGGTAGGCGCGCCGCAGCCGGCCGGTCGCGCCGATCTTCACCGACACCGCCTCCACGCTCACGCCCGCTCGCTGCACCTGGTCCACGAAGGCCGCGTCGGCCACGCGCAGCCCGCGCGTGGTGCCCAGCGAGACCACGAGCACGTCTGTCGCACTCACTGAAGCGCCGCCTCGTAGGCCTCGATCGTCGCCCGTCCGCAGCGCTCCCAGGTGAAGTTGCGCTCCACGTTCTCGCGCGCCTGGCGGCCGAGCTGATCGATGCCCTGCTCGAAGGCGCCGGCGATCGCACCCGCGAGCTCGTGGTGGTCGTCGGGGGCCACCAGCAGCATGCCGCCGCCGCCCGCCGCAATGTCCTCGGGGCCGCCCTCGCCCTTCGCTCCGATGGCGGGGAGCCCGGCCGCCATCGCCTCCACGAAGGCCACCCCGAATGGCTCCTCCACCCCCGGCATCGCGAACAGGTGGCAGCGGGCGGCCTCGCGCAGCGCCGGCTCGTGCTCGAGCTGGCCGGCGAAGGTCACGCGCTCGGACAGGCCCAGCTCGGCGGCCAGGCGCTCGAGCGGCTCGCGGCCGGGCCCGTCGCCGATCACGAGGTAGTCGAGCTCGAGGCGGCCGCGCAGCTCGGCGAGGGCGTGCAGCACCACGGCGTGGCGCTTTCTCGCCACCAGGTGCGCCACCGTCACCAGCGTGGGGCGCTCGTGCTTTGGGGGCGACTCGCCCGGCAAGTCGGCGCCCAGGTGCACCACGCGGCTGGGCAGCCGGGTCCGCGCGATCTGCTCGCAGCGGCGCTGCGCCCAGCGGCTGTTGGCCAGCACCAGGTCCGCCCCGCGGAGCGCCGTGCGAGACGCGCGCTCCGCCAGGCCGCTCAGCTCGGGCACGTGGATCATGTCCGGGCCGTGGGCGGACACCACGAGCGGCGGCCGGTCCTCGGCGCCGTGGCGCCAGCGAGCGGCCGCGTAGCCCGGCGGGACGATGCAGTGGGCGTGCACCAGGTCGAAAGGCCAGTGGTTTCTCATGTGGCCGAGCGCGACCGCGAGCGGTGGCGCCATCCAGTGCCCCCAGCTGCCGTACGAGCGCGGCCGCGGCGGGCTCAGGAAGGGCACCGAGCGCACCTCGATCCCGTCGAGCGTCCAGGGCTCGATGCTGGGCTTGACGCCGCGCGCCCAGCGCTTGAGCGGCGCGGGGTCGGGCGGGCTTGCCGCCAGCGCCCGCAGCGCCGACAGCGGCGGCACGGGGCGCCGCATGGCCACCACCTTCACCTCGGCCCCGGCGTCGCGCGCGGCCAGCGCCTGCCGGTGGGCCCAGATGCCGTGAACCGGGTCGGCCGGCGACGGGTACCACTCGGCGACGATCGCTACTCGCATGGGCCGGTCACGCTAGTCGGCGGTGCGTGGCCAGCGTGGCGTTCGCCTCCGCGGCCGGCAGGAACGGGCGGTCGCTGAGGAAGCGGCGCGCCTCCTCGACCGCCTCGGCGTGGCCGTAGCCGCTGGCCACCCCGCCCTGCTCGTGACGCACGGGCAGCGAGTCCAGCACGCCAAGGCGCCAGCCGTGCTCGCGCGCCAGCGCAGCCCAATGCAGGTCCAGCCCCCAGCCGAAGCGAAGCTCGGGGAACGGCGTGAGCGCCGCGGCCGCGGCGCGGCGGATGGCGGTCACCGGGCCGATCTCCACGAAGCGGGTCTCGCGCGCCAGCGAGGCGGGGCGTCGGCGGGTGACCGGCCAGGCCGCGTGGCTGGCGAGCGTCTGGGCCGGCTGTGCGAGCCCCAGGTCGAGCCGCTCGCAGAGGCCAAGCAGGCGATCGACGAAGCGCTCCGGCAGAACGACGTCGTCGTCCACAACGAGCAGCCAGTCGTAGTCGTGCGGCGCGGCCGCGGCCAGCAGCCGGTTGAGGTTCTCGAACTTCCCGCCGCTCATGCCCTCGTCGCCTAGCCGGCCGAACTCGCGCGTCACGTCGTGGCGCGTCGCCTCGACCCCCACCGGCGGTGGCGTGTCGCGGTACACGCCGAGCGCGAGCACGGCTCGCCGCGGCACCGCCTCGGCGAGGCGGTCGAGCGCCGCGGGCACGCGCCGGGCGCGGAGCTCGGCGTCGAGCAGGCGGTCGAGCGCGCGCATGGCCACCTGCCGGCGCGGCCCGGTGAAGCCCACCCGGCCCGAGAGGAACCGCTCTGGGTCGGGCCCGCGGGTGCTCATCGCGGGTGCACGGCCTCGACCGTGCGGCCCAGCGAGTGGGCGCCCATCACGATTCCCTGAGGACAGGCGCGCCGCACGGTGTGCCAGCCGCAGCCGGCCAGCACGCGCAGCTCGCTGCCGAGCGCGGGAGCGCGGCCCCGCCGCGTGTCGTAGGCGCGCATGTTGCGCCCGCGCGTGTAGGCGCCGCGCGCCAGCGAGCGCAGGCGGGCGTCGTCGCCCACGCGCCGGTGCTCGAGCCCGGCGTCCGCCAGGTAGACCACCTCGCCACCCGCGGCGTGCAGGCGCTCCAGCCAGTCCTGCTCGTCGCCGCCGCCGTGGATCGTCTCGTCGAAGAAGCCCACGCGCTCCATTGCGGAGCGCCGCACCGCCATGTTCGCTCCCCACACCAGCTCCGCGGGCGTGTCGCTCTGGCCCAGGTCGAGCGTTGTGAGCGGCGGGTCCTCGCGGCCGCAGGAGCGTGGCGCCGGGCCCTCGAAGCGAGCACGGATCGGGCCGCCGAAGGCCTGGGCGCCCGGATGGCGGGCCGCGCCCTCCACCAGTGCTCGCAGCCAGCCGGGCGGCACTCGGACGTCGTCGTCGGTGAAGGCGACCAGCGCGCCGCTTGTGGCGCGGGCGCCCTCGTTGCGCGCCGCGTTCAGCCCGCGCGGCGGGTCGAAGCGCAGGCTCGGGGTCCCGCGTTGCTCGAGCAGCGCTGCCGTGCCGTCGTTGGAGCCGTCGTCCACCACCAGCAGCTCCCAGGGCTGGTCGATGTCCTGAGCGGCCAGCGAGTCCAGGGCGACCTCGAGATAGCCGGCGCGCCCGTGGGTGGGCAGGACCACTGACACCACGGGCGCGTCCATCAGCGCGTTAGGTTAGCCCGACCTCATGGGCGCTCCGCGCGTGCTGCTGCTGCACAACCGCTACCGGATCGAGGGCGGCGAGGAGCGCTCCGTGGCGCTCCAGCTGGCCGCACTCGAGCGCGCGGGCATCCCCGCCGGCTCGCTCGAGCGCCGCTCCGCCGACGTTGGCCGCGGCCGGGCCGCCGGGGCGCTGCTGCGCGGCGGCGAGGCGCCCGGCGACGTGGCCGCCGCCGTCCGCGAGCTCGGCGCGAACGTGCTGCACGCCCACAACATGCAGCCGCTGTTCGGCCCGCGCGGCCTGGCCGCCGGCCGCGAGGCCGGCGCGAAGGTCGTTCTGCACCTGCACAACGCACGCCTGTTCTGCGCGATCGCGGTGGCCTCGCGCGACGGCGAGCCCTGCTTTCGCTGCCGCGGGCGCTTCACGCTGCCCGGCCTGGTGCTGAACTGCCGCGGCTCGCTGCCCGAGGCGGCCGCCTACGCCGCGGCGCTCTCGAAGCAGCTGCCGCAGGTGCTCGCCACGGTGGACCGCTTCGTGGCTCCCAGCCGCTACGCGGTGGGCCAGCTGGCCCTGCTCGGCGTGCCGGCGGACCGGCTCGAGCCGCTCGAGCACTACCTGCCCGCCGAGGCCTTCGCCGAGCGCTCC
>DAIMGB010000017.1:0-11809 GCA_036724195.1 Thermoleophilaceae bacterium | reverse complement strand
GCCTTGAGCGTGTAGGTGTGCATGTCGGGGGCCGACACCGGCAGCGTCTCGCCAACGATCTTGGTGGGCCAGCCCGCGAAGTAGCGCAGGTACGCGGTCGTGCCGCCCACGTCCACGCGCCTGGCCACCTTGACCGGCTTCCCGTTGTCGAGTGCCTCCAGCTCGGCCAGCTCGTCGGCGTGCGCTTCGATCAGGTCGGCAAGGGCCAGCATCAGGCTGGTGCGCTTGGCCGGGGCGATCCCGCTCCAGCGGCCGTCCTCGAACGCCTCGCGGGCGGCTCGCACCGCGCGGTCCACGTCCTCGGGCCCCGCCTGCGCGACCGCGGCGATCGCACGGCCGGTGGCGGGATCGAGCGTCTCGAAGGTCTCGCCGGAGGCGGCCTCGGGGCGCTCGCCGCCAATGAGCAGCCTGTGGGGCCCCGCGGCAGCGAAGGCGCGCGCTGGCTCGGACAGGGCATCGGGCAGCGCGGCGGCGGTCATTCGACCAGCGTAAGCGCAACGGTGCCGAGCGGCCCGAGGTCCACCTCGACCTCGTCCCTGGGGCCCACCGGCACCGGCGGGGTCAGCGAGCCGCAGATGATCGTGTCGCCGGCCTCCAGCAGCTCCATCGCCCCGCCCAGCAGGTCCGCCACCAGGCTGATCGTCTCGGCCAGGTCCACGTTGGCCGTGGCGGTCTGGCGCTCCTCGCCGTTCACGCGCACCACCGCCTCGATGCCGTCCACCGCCGCGTCCTCGCGGTGCGGGCCAAGCACGACGGCGCGATGGAAGACGTTGCCCGCCATCGTCGCCGCGACGTCCTCGGGTGGAGCCGGGATGTCCACCAGCTCGATGGCCGGGCCCAGCGACTGGATCGCGGCGAGGGCCTCGTCGGGCTGGGCCCCGGCCTCGACCGGGCGGCGCAGCCGCACGGCCACCTCGGGCTCGATCAGCGCCCGTTCGAACTCGCCCACCGGGTACGTGGCGCCGGACTCCACGCGGGTCGCGCTCGTGAGGAAGCCGATCACGGGGTCGGGGAGGCCGAGCTTCTCCTTCGCCTCCGCGGTGTTCAACCCGATCTTCCAGCCCAGCCGGTCGGCGCCGCGGGCGATCGTGTCGCGCCAGACGCCGAGCTGCCGGTCCAGGCCGGCACTCACGCGGGGGTCGATCTCGCGCGCTGCCATCAGGGGGTCATCACGATCTTCAGGGCCTCCTTGCGATCGTAGATCGCGTAGGCCTCCTCGGCCTCCGCGAGTGACATGTGATGCGTGACCATCGGCGTGGGGTCGATCACCCCGGAGGCCATCATCGACAGCACGCGGTCCACGTGGCCGATCACGTTCGCGTGGCCGCTCTTGAGCGTGAGCGCCTTGATCCAGACGATGCCCATGTGCACCTGGATGCGCTCGGCGTAGACCCCGGTCGCGGAGACAGTGCCGGCCTTGCGCGCCAGCCGACAGGCCAGCTCGAGCGCCTCGGGGTGGCCCACGGCGTCCACCGCCACGTCCACGCCGCGCCCCTCCGTGGCCGCCTTGACCACCGCGCGCGGGTCGTCCTCGGTCAGGTGGGCGGGCTCGGCGCCGAAAACCTGCGCCATCTTCAGCCGCTCCTCGACGGTGTCGATCGCGATCACCTTCGCCGCGCCGGACGCGCGCGCCGCCTGGACGGCGCACAGTCCGACGGGGCCGAGGCCCAGGACGGCCACCACGTCGCCGGGCTCTACGCCCGACTCGGCGACCGCGTGGTAGCCGGTGCCCATCACGTCGCCGGCGAACAGCGCCGCGTCGTCGGACATGCCCTCGGGCACCCGCCGCAGCGTCAGGTCGGCGTGCGGCACCAGCACCTGGTCGGCCTGGGCGCCCTGCAGCGAGCCCAGCGTCTTGCCGTGGCCGAACACGCGGCCGTCGTCGCACTTGTGGAAGTTGCCGCGCCGGCAGAAGAAGCACTTGCCGCAGGCGCTGCAGTAGCAGCCGAGCACGCGATCTCCCTCCGAGACCTCGGTCACCGCGTCGCCCGCGGCGACGACGGTTCCCACGAACTCGTGGCCGATCGTGAAGCCGGGCTCGATCTGGACCCTGCCGTGGTAGATGTGCAGGTCAGAGCCGCAGATGCCGGTCGCCTCGACCCGCACGACCGCGTCGTCGCGCTCGATCAGCTCCGGCTCCGGCTTGTCGTCGAGGCGCACCTCGCCGGGCGCCTGGAAGGTCACTGCCTGCATCGCCCGGACCCTACCGGGAGAACGCCCCGCCCCCCCTACGCCACCGGTGTCGGGCCGGCCGTAGGATGGCCCGCCGTGACAGCCTTCTTCCAGCCCGATGGCGACCGCTTCGTGCCCAGCGAGCTCACGCGCGGCCCCTGGGACCCCGAGGCCCAGCACGCCGGGCCGCCCTCCGCCCTGATCGGCCGCGCCATCGAGCGCTGCGGCGATCCAGACGGCGGCCAGATCGGGCGCGTGACGTTCGAGATCCTGCGACCCGTTCCGCTGAAGCCGCTCACCGCGGAGGCCAAGGTGGTGCGGCCGGGGCGCAGCGTGGAGCTGATCGAGGCGTCGCTCTCGGGGCCGGAGGGAGAGGTGATTCGGGCACGGGCCTGGCGGCTGCGCACCCGCCCGGTGGAGCTCGATCCGGCTCCCGTCCCGGAGCCGCCGGCGCACGGGCCCGGGGACGGCGAGCCGGGCGGCTTCTTCGACACCGGGGTGGACGTGGGCTACCACACGGCCGTGGACTACCAATTCGTGGAAGGCAGCTTCGTGGAGCCGGGCCCGGCGCTGGTGTGGATGCGGATGCGCCAGCCGCTGGTGGAGGGTGAGGAGCCCTCGCCGTTGCAGCGGGTGCTCACCGTCGCCGACTCGGGCAACGGCGTCAGCGGAGCGCTCGACTACCGGCGCTTCCTGTTCATCAATACCGACCTGAGCGTGCACCTGCACCGCATGCCCGAGGGCGAGTGGGTTTGCCTGGAGGCGCGCACGTTTCCCGAGCCCAACGGCGTCGGCCTGGCCGACACGGCGCTCTACGACGAGCGCGGTCGCATCGGGCGCGCCGCGCAGACGCTGCTTGTGCGCGCGCGTTAGGGTCGGCGCGATGGGGGAGGGATCCCAGGTCTCGAAGGCCGTGCTGATCACCGGCTGCTCGACCGGCATCGGCCGCGCAACCGCTGAGCGGCTCGCCAAGAAGGGCATGACCGTCTACGCCACGGCGCGCCGCCCCGAGTCGATCGCCGACCTGGAGCAGGCCGGCTGCCGGACGCTGGCGCTGGACGTGACCGACGAGGAGTCGATGCGCGCCGCGGTGGCCGCCGTGGAGGAGGTGGAGGGCGCGGTGGGCGCGCTGGTGAACAACGCGGGCTACAGCCAGAGCGGCGCGGTGGAGAGCCTCGACCTCGACGAGCTCAGGCGCCAGTTCGAGACCAACGTCTTCGGCCTGACGCGCATGTGCCAGCTCGTGCTGCCGGGCATGCGGCGCCAGGGCCACGGCCGGATCGCCAACGTCAGCTCGATGGGCGGCAAGCTGGTGTTCCCGGGCGGCGGCGCCTACCACGCCACCAAGCACGCGGTGGAGGCGCTCTCCGACGCGCTTCGCTTCGAGGTCGGCAACTTCGGCGTGGCCGTGTCGATCATCGAGCCGGGCCTGATCCGCACCGACTTCGCCCAGACGTCGGTGGCCTCGCTCGCAAGCGGAACGGACTCGACAGGCGTGTATGGACAGTTCAACACAGCGGTCGGTTCCGCAACCGCCGGCGCCTACGAGGGCCCGCTCGCGCGCCTGGGCGGCGGCCCCGGCGCGGTTGCCCGCGCTATCGAGCGCGCGATCACGTCGAAGCACCCGCGCACCCGCTATCGCGTGACCGCGTCGGCCCGCCTGCTGCTCACCCAGCGCAAGCTCGTGCCCGACCGGGTTTGGGACCGGATCGTGAGCAGCTCGTTCCCCCGTCCCGGCGGCTGACATGATGCCGCCATCCCAGAGCTAGAGCTAGAGGAGGGCACTTGGCCGTATTCAAGGACGCCGACGAGGTCTACGCCTACATCGGCAAGCTGTTCGAGGACCTCACCGTGGACGAGGAGCTGGCCCCCAAGTTCCGCAGGGCCAACACCGTGGTCCAGTACCGCTACCGCGAGCCGGAGTCCACGATCACCGTGAAGCTGATCGAGGGCGAGGACGGCCAGGTGGACCTCGGCGAGACCACGCTCGAGCCGGAGGTCGTGATGAGCATGGAGGCCGACACCGCGCACCGCTTCTGGCTGGGCGAGGTGAACGTGACCGTGGCCCTCGCCCGCGGGCAGATGAAGGCCAAGGGCCCGGTGGCGAAGATCCTCAAGCTGGTTCCGCTCACCAAGCCCGTGTTCCCGCGCTATCGCAAGATGCTCGAGGACTCCGGGCGCGAAGACCTGCTCAAAGCCTGAGCTTCAACGACTTCTCCCAGTTCTGCGCGCCCACCCGCGTCGTGGCGGGGCGCGAGCTGCTGGCCTCGACTGGCTTCGAGTTCCAGAAGGAGGGCGCCCACCGCGTGTTCGTGGTGACTGATGCGGTGGTGCGCGGCACCGGCCTCGTCGAGCGCGTCGAGGCGGGGGTGGCCGACGGCGGCGTGCAGGTGGCGGGGGTGTTCGACGACGTGCCCCAGGACTCCTCGACCCATGTCGTGGAGCGCTGCGCGGCCGCGGCGAAGGAGGCGGGGGCGGACTCGATCCTGGCCGTTGGCGGCGGCTCCGTGATGGACACGGCGAAGGCGGCGTGTGCGCTGTTCACCCACGGCGGCGCGGCGCGCGACCTGGAGGGCTTCTTCCTGCTGCCGCGCGAGGACGACGGCATGGGCCGTCCGCTGCCGCTGGCCCCGCTGGCGTGCATCCCCACCACCGCCGGCACCGGCTCCGAGGTGTCGATGGCCGCAGTGATCAAGGTGCCCGAGGAGGAGCTGAAGATGGAGGTGGCCGACTACCCGCTGTTCCCGCGGCTGGCGATCCTCGATCCCGATAGCACCCGCACGCTGCCGGCGCAGGTGGCCGCGGCAACGGGCATGGACGCCATGACCCACGCGATCGAGGGCTACACCTGCTCGCAGACCGAGCCGCTGCAGGACGCCCGCTCGCTGCAGGCGCTGCGGCTGATGCGAGCGTACCTCGAAAGGGCCGTGGAGCACGGCGCCGATGACGACGAGGCGCGCGGCAACATGCTGGTGGCGGCCTCGCTGGCGATCAACCTGAACCTGGGCTCGGTACACGCGATGTCGCACCCCGCCGGCGCGCAGTTCGGCGTGCCACACGGGGTGGCGAACGCCATCCACCTGCCGCACGTGATCCGCTTCAACGCCGAGGACCCGGGGGCCGCGGCCCGCTACCGCGACCTCGCGGAGCTGCTCGGAGTCGAAGACCTCGCGTCGTACGTCGAGGGGCTCAGAGCGGGGCTAGGCCTGCCCACGCGCCTGTCGCAGGTGGGCGTGCCCGAGCAAGGACTGGCGGCCCTCGTGGAGGGGGCGATGGGCGACGGCACGTCGCTGCTCAACCCCCGGGAAATGAGCGCAGAGGACTACACCCTGCTCTACGAGCAGGCTTTATAGCCAGAAGCTTGTCGAGGGCTACGTGAGGGGCAACTCCCGGCGCTCCTCCTCCAGGAGGAGCTGCCGGCGCATCTCGGCCTCGAGGTCCGCGTCAGAGAGGGCGCGGAACTCGCAGGTGTGCATCAGGGGGAGTTGACAGTTGGGGCACTGCCCCGGGTCCGCCGCCATCCCCAGGCCCACTGTGTAGCCACATTGTGAGCAGGTAACTCGATCCATCCTTGTACACGTCTAGTACCCACGAGCGGGGATCGAGTCACATGACTTGGACGGATGTCAGCGTTCGTCGGCGTCGGTGCGCTGCGCCTGAACCATTTCCTGCAGCGTGGCCTTCGCCGTGTACTTGGGCTTCCAGCTCAGCTCCTTCTTGGCGCGGTCGGTCTTCATCAGCACCGGCTTGCGGGCGGTGTGCAGCCAGGACACCGAGTCGGGCACGAGCGGCAGCCGCGTGACCACCTCGGCGGTGGCTTTCAGCCCCGCTCGTGGCACCGGGAACGAGTACCAGCCGAGGGCGCTCGCGACGTCGCTCAGCGTAAGCGTGCCAGTGGCCGCGAGGTTGTAGGGCCCGGGCTCGCCGCGACCGGCCACCCCGGCCATGAAGGCCGCAGCCACGTCGTCCTCGTGCACGAGCTGGAAGCGCATGCCGGGATCGGGGATCACCGGCTTCAGCGCCGGCACCGACGAGAGCAGGCCCATCACGGCGTCGGGCATCGCCTCGCTCAGTCGGTAGTAGGGGATCTCGTCGAGGAAGGTGCGCGCGTTGGGGCCGGCCACGATGCACGGCCTGAAGGCATACGCAGCGACATCGCGGTGGCGCAGCAGCACCTCGCCCAGCACGCGCTCGACCTCCGCCTTCTGGTGCGAGTAGTGGTGGTCGCGCGAGCCGCGCGCGGGTATGTCCTCGGTCAGCCAGTCGGGGTTGTCGGAGTGGAAGCCATAGGCCGCGACGCTCGACGCGTAACAGATGCGGTCGGCGCCGGCCTTGGCCGCCTCGTCGAACACGCGGCGCGAGCCCTCCACGTTGAGGTCGCGCGTGGCGTCGCCGGCATCGAGGATCGCGAAGGCCAGGTGCACCACCACGTCGGCGCCCTTCACCAGCTCGCTCACGCTCTTGTCGTCGGTCACGTCGCCCTGGCGGTATTCGGTCTTCTTCCACCCGAGCTCGTCCGGGTCGAACGGGCGCCGGGCCATGCCCGTGACCTTCTTCACGCGCCGCGAGCGCTCGAGCGCGTTCACCACGGCCACGCCCAGGTCACCCGTGGGCCCGGTGACCGCCACCTTCAGGCCGTCAGTCGCCATAGCCCGGCTCTCCCGGCAGCAGCACCTCGGCGCCGTCGCCCCTGGGCACGATGCGCGGCATGACCGGCTCGACCGTGCGCCCGCGGGCGGAGTCGAGCAGCTCCTCCACGGAGCCCGCTCCGGCGAGCTGCTCGAGGTGCTTGATGGTGGGGAAGACGAGCATCAGGTTGCCGCGCTCATACTCGCCGAGCGCGTCCTGCGGACGCAACCAGCGCGCGTCGACGCACTCGCCGCCGTCGGGCCTCGCCTCGGCGCCGGCCGGGGCCTCTGCGGCGAAGAACCACGTGTCGAAGCGGACCTTTACCTCCTCGGGCGTGATCCAGCGCGAGAAGGGCACCAGCGCGCCCGCGTCCTCGACATGCACGCCGGCCTCCTCCTCGAGCTCACGCAGTGCGGTGCGCCCGGGGTCGTCCTCGCCCGCGCTGACGGCGCCGCCGGGGAACACCCAGGCGCCGCCCATGAAGCGCTGCTCGGGGTTGCGCTGCACCAGCAGCACCTCGGGCCCATCGTCGGAGTCGCGGAGCAGGATCAGCGAGGCCGCCTGCCGCGCCTCGGTGATCTCGCCCTCGTTGAGCTCCTCCCCGGCGGGCGCCCGATTCACTTGCATCGGTGGGTACCCTACGCCGCCCATGTCGGACGCCGCCACGAAGCAGCTCTACATCTGCACCTCGTGCGGGTTCATCTACGACCCGGACGAGGGCGACCCCGACGGCGGGATCCCGCCCGGCACCGCCTTCGAGGACATCCCGACCGACTGGTTCTGCCCGGTGTGTGGGGCGAGGAAGAAGGACTTCGAGCCCCACGAGGGCTAGTCGAGCTGCGGACGGTAGGTGCCGAAGCTCCAGGTGTTGCCCTCGGGATCCTGGAGCGAGAAGTCACGCGAGCCGTAGTCCTGTTCCGTCAGCTCCGTCGGGTTGCCGCCTACCTCGCGGGCGCGCGCGGGGAGGGAGTCGACCTCGTCGAGCGCGACGTAGGTGGTGGTGTGGGCGCTCGCAGCACGCCCCTCGTGCTCGCTGCGATCCGATCCGAGCATGATCACGTTGCCGGCGATCACGAGCTCGGCGTGGTCGATGGCGCCGCCCTCTCCCCCGTAGACGTGCAGCTCCTCGAAGCCGAGCGTCTCCTTCAGCCAGCGGATTGCGGCCGGGGCGTCGCGGTAGCGGAAGGTGGGGAACACGTTCTGGGTCATGCGGCTTCGGCGAGCGCGGCCCGCGAGGTGGCCGCGTCGATGGCCTCGGCGGTGATGGCCACCAGCCGCGTGAGATCGGCCTCGGAGATCGAGAGCGGCGGCATCAGCACCACCACGTCGCCCAGCGGCCGCACGATGGCGCCGCGGCGCCGAGCCTCGAGCGTGACCTGGTGGCCCATGCGCGCCTCGAGCGGGAAGCCGCCCAGCTCGATGCCGGTCATCGTGCCCCGGCGGCGCACCTCGGCCACGGCAGGGTGGGCCTCCAGCGGCTCAAGCAGGTCGCCGAGCAGCGCGAGCTTGGGCTGTAGCCGCTCGAGCGTGCGCTCCTCTTCGAACACGTCGAGCGTGGCCAGCGCGGCCGCGCAGGCCAGCGGGTTGCCCGTGTAGGTGTGGCCGTGGAAGAAGGTGCGGAACTCCTCGAACTCGCCTAGGAAGCCCTCGTAGACGCGCTCGGTGGCCAGCGTGGCGGCCAGCGGGAGGTAGCCGCCGGTGATGCCCTTGGCCAGGCAGAGGAAGTCGGGCGCGACCTGCTCGTGCTCGCAGGCGAACATGCGCCCCGTGCGACCGAAGCCGGTGGCCACCTCGTCCAGGATCAGCAGCACTCCGTGGCGGTCGCATAGCTCGCGGACCGCGCGCAGGTAGCCCTCCGGGTGCACGAGGATGCCGGCGGCGCCCTGCACGAGCGGCTCCATGATGACCGCGGCGACCTCACGCTCGTTCTCCACCAGCAACCGTTCCATCTCGGCCGTGTGGCCGGGCTCGGCCTTCAACGTGTCGAACAGCAGAGGGCGGTAGAGCGAGTGGAACAGCTCGATTCCACCGACTGACACCGAGCCCACGGTGTCGCCGTGGTAGGCGTCGCGCAGCGCCACGAACTTCGTCTTGCGCGCGTGCTCGCCGCCCTGCTGCTGCCAGTACTGGAACGCCATCTTCAGCGCGATCTCGGCGGCGGTCGAGCCCGAGTCCGAGTAGAAGACGCGGCTGAGGCCGGGCGGGGCGATGTCCACCAGGCGCGCGGCCAGCTCGATCGCGGAGGGGTGCGACAGGCCGAGCATGGTGGTGTGGGCGATCCGGTCGAGTTGCTCGCGCACCGCGGCGTCGATCACCGGGTGGCGGTGGCCGTGCACGTTGCACCACAGCGAGGAGACGCCGTCGATGTAGCGCCGGCCCTCGGTGTCGACCAGGTCGGTGCCCTCCGCGCGTTCTACGATCAGCGGCTCTTCCCGCTCCCAGCCGCGCTGCTGGGTGAATGGGTGCCAGAGGTGATCGCGGTCCGCAGAGACGAGGTCCACGGCGCGCGACAGTAGCTAGCGTGCAGGTCGGAATGCCGCGGCTTCCGGTGCTCGTGTTCGTGGTCGGTACCGGCTCGTTGGGGGCCGAGATCGCCGCCGTCCGCCTGCTCGCGCCGTATTTCGGCGCGTCCACGATCGTGTGGGCCAACACGATCGGCGTGGTGCTCGTGGCGCTTTCGGTGGGCTACTGGGTCGGCGGGCGCCTGGCCGACCGCCATCCGCACATGCGCGGCCTCTGCCTGCTGGCGCTGACCGCCGCCGTGCTGCTGGCGCTGGTGCCGTTCGCCGCCGGCCCGCTGCTGCACCTGGGCGTGAACGCCCTCGACGACATCTCGGCCGGGGCCTTCCTCGGCTCGCTGCTGGCGGTGCTCGTTCTGGTGGCCGTGCCGGTGCTGCTGCTGGGCGCGGTCTCGCCCTATGCGGTGCGGCTGGCGGTGTCCACGGTGGAGGAGGCCGGCACGGTGGCCGGCCGCCTGTACGCGATCTCCACCGCCGGCTCGCTGGTTGGCACTCTGCTGTCCGCGCTCGTGCTGATCCCGCTGGTGGGCACGCGGCGCACCTTCCTGGTCTTCGCGCTGGCCATCTCGCTCTGCGCGGTGGCCGGCCTGCGCCCGGCGCGGCGCTTCGCGCTGGCGCCCGCGGCGATCGCCGCCCTGATCGCGCTGCCGGTGGGCACGCTCAAGGCGCAGAGCCACACCGGACGCGTGATCCACGAGGCGGAGACCCAGTACCAGTACGCGCGCGTGTTGCAGGCCGCCGACGGCACCCGCTACCTCGAGCTGAACGAGGGCCAGGCCGAGCACTCCGTCTACCACCCGAACACGGTGCTCACTGACGACTACTGGGACGGCATGCTCGTGCTGCCGTTTACGGCGTCGAGCCGGCCGCCCATGCGCATGGCCATCCTCGGCAACGCCGCGGGCACCACCTCGCGCGCCTACGGCCACTTCTTCCCGCGCACGCGCATCGATGGCGTGGAGATCGACCCCGAGCTCACGCGCATCGGCCGGCGCTGGTTCGGTATGCACAACCCACGTCTGCGGGTGCACAACGAGGACGCCCGCCCGTTCCTGCGCCGCACGACCGCGCGCTACGACGTGATCGTGGTGGACGCCTACCGCCAGCCCTACATCCCGTTCTACCTGACCACGCGCGAGTTCTTCAGGCTGGTTCGCGACCGGCTGGCGCCGGGCGGCGTGATGATCGTGAACATCGGCCACCCAGCGGGCTCCGACCGGCTCGAGAAGGTGCTCACGGCCTCGGCGCGCCAGGCGCTGCCGTACGAGCTGCGCGACCCGATCGAGCCGACGAACACGCTGCTGGTGGCCGGGCGGGGGCCGGTGTCCGCGGCCCGCCTGGCCGCTGCGGTGCCGCGGCTGCCGAGGGGCCTGCGTCCCACGGCGAACGCGGCGGTGGGGGGCATCGCGGCTCCGCTTCGCGGGGGTGCGGTCTACACCGACGACAAGGCCCCGGTGGAGTGGCTGATCGACAAGTCGATCGTGAGCTACGCGGCCGGAGGGAGATGAATGGGTCGCTACTCGATCAGGCCCAGCCGCATGGCTCTTGCCACAGCGCCGGCCCTGTCGGAGACCTCGAGCTTTGGGTAGATGTGCTCGAGGTGCGTTCGGACCGTGGCCGTACTGACCACGAGCCGCTCGGCGATCTTCGGCGCCGACAGCCCCTGCGCCGCGAGCTGCAGGACCTCATGCTCGCGCGGCGTAAGGATGGCGGACCCCTGGCATGTGGCTCTCCTGCTCGCGGTGCCTTCAAAATCTTCCGTCCCCGGGTAGGGTGGCAGTGGCGGACATAGGGAGGTAGGCGATGGGCTTTCGCAAGTACGAGCTTGGCAGCTATGAGGAGATGTGCGCGGCGCATCGCTGGGACGTGCCCGAGCGCTACAACATCGCCACGGACGTGTGCGACAAGCATGACCGCGACCGGCCGGCCATGGTCTGGGAGGACTGGCAGGGCAACGAGCGCCGCGTCGACTTCGGCGAGCTGCAGGACCTGTCGGCGAAGTTCGCCAACGTGCTCGAGGCGCACGGGGTCGAGCGCGAGGACCGCGTGGCCACGCTGCTGCCGTCGCTGCCGGAGACCGCCGCGGTGTTCATCGGCACCTACAAGCGCGGCGCGATCCTGCTGTCGATGTCCGTGCTCTACGGCGACGACGGCATCGAGCACAGGCTGCGCGACTCTCAGGCGAAGGTGGTCGTGACGGACCAGAACAACCGCGACCGCATCCCGGAGGGGATCGTGGATGAGGTGCTCGTGCTCGACGACGGCTTGCTTGAGGAGCTCGAGCAGGCCTCCGCGGACTACGAGATCGCCGACACGGCGGCCGACGACCCAGCGCAGCTCTACTACTCGTCCGGCACAACCGGCAAGGCGAAGGGCATCCTGCACGCCCACCGCTACCTGCTCGCCCACGAGGAGTTCGAGTTCTGCCACGACGTCCGCGACGGCGAGCTGTTCCACGGCTCGGGCGAGTGGGCCTGGGCCGCCGGCAT
>DAIMGB010000016.1:10971-12153 GCA_036724195.1 Thermoleophilaceae bacterium | reverse complement strand
CGCGCAGGTGGGCGCTGAAGCCCTCCAGCGTGCGCGCCGCGTCGTACTTGCGCCGGTAGAAGCGCCTGTCGACCACCGACTGAATCCGTGCCCGGGCCGGGCGGAAAAGGGCCGCCACCGCCAGTGTCGAGACCGCAACAGCCAGGTTCGACTGCGAGGTCAGGGGCCGCAGTGCCAGCTGCAGAAGCAGCACGCTGCCCAGGTAGGCGCCCGCAAGCGTCGCGGTCAGCACGCCGTACACCAGCGTGCGATTGATCACCACGTCGATGTCGTAGAGGCGATGGCGGAGGATCGCCACGCCGACCGCGGTCGGAATCGCCGCAACGGCCAGGAAGAGAAGGAAGCTCGCTACGAAGTCCAGGACGCCGCCCTCGGGCAGGTTTGCGAGCTTGGAGACGGCCAGCGTGCCGAGCTGGACCAACGCGAAGGCCGCCGCGTACGCGAACCACTTGAGCTGCAGGCGCTCCAGCTGGTTGCCCTGGCGGAAGCGCTTCACCAGGCAGGCCACACCGGCCGCCACCACCAGGGCCAGTCCGAGGGACAGCAGCGCGTCGACCGCCTCGAGCAGACCGCGCAGAGAGGGGACTCCGAGCGGGTTGTCCACCCCAGCCGAGATCTGTTCCACAGGACCCGGCCGCAGCGCGCCGGCGACCATGCCCACGGCCCCGGCCGCGGCCACGATCCAGAGGAGCGATCTCCACCTGGGCGACAGCGACCGGCCGGTCGGAAACAGAAAGAACACCGGCGCGATCAGCCAGACGCCCGGGATTGCCAGCACGTTGCCGAGCCAGGCAGCCACCTGACCTGCGGGCAGCCCGTGAACGTGGCCCACCAGGGACACCGTCGCGTACACGACCGCGAAGTACCAAAGCGCGTTCACGGCGCCGATCGCGCAAAGCAGCCAGCCGACGGCGTTGTCGGGCCGGCGCGAGACGATCAGCGCCCCTACCACTGCAAACACTGCGTAGGCCAGGGCGAAGAGCACGCCCAGGAGGTCGAGGCGGTCCGCCTTGGGAAGCCGCTGAGCGGGGGCGGTCGCGAACAGCGCGAGGAGGCCACCGAGCAGGAGCAGCGAGAGCGCGAGCAGCGACCAGCCGAGCCGGCGCTTCGCAGCCATGCTCACTGGCGGACCTCCGGGGGCACCCCTGAATCCAACCACAGCGACTCGATCAGGCTGCAGCC
>DAIMGB010000016.1:0-10961 GCA_036724195.1 Thermoleophilaceae bacterium | reverse complement strand
TCCGCGGGCCGTTACGGGGACCGATACCGCGGGAGCCCTTTCGCCAACCTCGCGCGCGGCTCCGCCGCCTCGATTACGATCGCGAGGATGCGACGAGGGTCCGGTGGTGGGGTGGGGATCGGGGCCGTCCTCGCTGTTGGGTCGCTCGCTGTCATGCTCGCGGCACCGGCCACCGAGGCGCGTTCGCCCACCCCACGTAGTTGGCCCTTTGCCGAGCCGCGCGGTCTTCGCTCCGCCAAGGCACACGACGCCCTGCCCGGCTTCTATGCCGACGGAAAGCCATGTTCGGTCGGGTGTCGGGCGCCCGGGGCGATCCCGGGCTGGCCCGTCAGGCCCTTCCACAGATCTCACGTCCTCCGCGCCGGCCTCAACGAACTGCGGCCGGCCAACTTTCACTTCGGCGTCGACGTCCTCGCCCGCGACGGCACGCCGGTCTACGCGTTGCAGGGTGGGCACGCGCAGGTCGTGTCTTCGGCCGGCCCCGATGCCCGCGTCCGGGTTGGAAGCTTCGAGTACTGGCACATCCGCCCGTTGGTCGGCGAGGGGCAGTACGTGCGCCCCTACGCCGACGTGGTGGGCAAGGTTCTAAGGGGCGCCGGCCACGTCCACGTGTCGGAGCTGCGCGGCGATCGCTACCTCAACCCGCTGCGGCCAGGCGGACGGGTGCTCGCACCGTGGCGGGACACAGCCCGTCCGGTGCTCGGCCGCCCGCGCTTCCTCAGTGGCCGGCGGGTGCTGATACGCGCCTTCGATCCGGTGATCCGCAGGGGGCGGAGGGCCTCCCGCACTCCGGTGCTCGGCTTGGCCGGTCTCGCTTACCGGCTCTACGACGAGCGCGGTCGCCGCGGTCGCCTGCAATGGGCGTTCCGGGGTACCCAGCACCTGCCTGCCGGTCGCCGGCGGGCCGTTTATGCGCAGGGCTCCCACCCGGCCCAGGCGAAGTGCGCCGCACTTCCTCATCCGTGCCGGCCCAACTGGGTCTACCGCCTTGCGGGCGGGCTCGCGCCTCGGCTGGACGCCCGCCCTCGGCGCGCCTACCGGCTCACGGCCTACGCGTACGACTGGGCGGGACATCGGAGTGCATTGGACACGCGGGTCGTATTCGTGCGGGGCCGAGCCTTCGTCGCGCCGGCGCGCTGAAAGCTGGACGCCGGGACGACGGACGTGCCTGGTCGACCGCGGTGACCGCGTACACGGTGCCGGCGGCCGGGGTTCTCACTTCCTGGCGGGCCCAGGCCCCCGCGGAGCCGCACGCCGACCCGATGAAGTTCAAGGTCTTTCACCCGACTGGCAACCCACACGAGCACACCGTGCTTGCGGAGAGCGCCCTCGAGAACCTGACCGGAGGCGGTCTGGCGAGCTTCCCGATTTCGTGTTCCGGTCCAGGCCGGCGATCTCATCGGCCTCTACTCACACGGCAACAACGGATAAGCGGCAGCGCCCGACCGGGCGGAGGCTGGTTCGCATCCGACCTTCGCGAGGCCCAAGCGTTCTTGAGCCTCCGGGCTATGGTGCGCGCAGCCAGAGCGACACATGGGCGGGCTGCATTGTCTCCGACACCACGGCGCGCAGCTCGCCGCCGAGCGCGTCGAGGTCGACCTCTTCGCGCAAGCGCGCGCTGAAGCCCTCGAGCGTGCGCGCGGCGTCGTACTTGCGGCGGTAGAAGCGGCGGTCGACCACGGCCTGGATCCGCGCCCGCGCCGGGCGGAACAGCGCCGCCACCGCAAGCGTTGACACCGCCACCGCCAGGTTCGACCCCGAGGTCACGGGACCGAGCGCCAACTGCAGCAACAGCACGCTGCCAAGGTAGACCCCCGCCAAGGTCGCCGTCAGCACGCCGTAGACCAGCGTGCGGTTGATGATCACGTCGACGTCGTAGAGGCGGTGCTGCAGGATCGCGACGCCAACCGATATCGGGATCGTGGCGATGACAAGCAGGAACACCGCTGCGGGCGGCGCCCAGTCGCTGGAGACGGCCTGGGTCACGGCGGTGATCAGAACGAAGGCCACACTGGCGGACGCCGCCGTGACGAACCACTTGAGCTGCTGGCGCTGCCTCGTCCCGGCGTGACGGAACCGCTGGACCAGGGATCCGACCGCGGCCAGGATCGCGATCGCGAGCCCGAACTGCCCTGGTCCCGCGAGGACCTTCGCGCCTGGGACTCCCAGCGGGTTCTGCGCGATCCCGTGTGGCGAATCCAACGGGCCTACGGCGAATGCTGTGCCGATCAAAAACAAGGTCAGCGAAACGCCCGCCAGCCAAGCGACCGGCCGCCAACGCCGCGAGGGAAGCCCACCGTCGGGAAAGAGGAGCAGGAGAAACGAAGCGACCAGAAGCATCCCCGCCGACCAGGTCCATTGGGCGAGCCACCCGGTCGCTCCCACGCCTCGCCATGCGTGGGCGTGCGCATACGTCGCGTACTCCCCGCTTGCGTTCGAGCCCATCATGAGGAGCGCGGCACAGCAGAACAGCCAGCCGATCGCGTTCCCCGGATGGTGTGAGGCCACCAGCGCACCGACCGTCGCGAACGACATGTAGACCAACGAGACCACGGCGAACTCGCCCACACCGAAGGAGCCGTTCATCAGCCCGAAGACCGTCGCAACGCCAATCAACACAAAGGTCACGAGCCAGGATCCCAGCGCGAGCCTGCCTGCCACGGTGGGTGGGAATCCTCGTCTCATGGCGCTGCGTGTCGCGCGCACCCCCAAATCCAACCACGGCGGCGTGCCAAAACCGTTACGGAGAGCGATACCGCTCCACGAGCGGCGACTGTCGAATGGGCGCGGCTGGGTTCGAACCGGTGGCCCCTCGCGTGTGAGGCGAGCGCCCCTCCCACTGAGCTACCGGCGATAAGCCGGGAGCCGGCGCACGATCGCCTGGAGCTCGCGAACCGCGAGTTCCTCGGGCGCTCGCCGCTGCTCGCGGCTGCGCACGTATTCGGCGTGTATCTCCTCGAGGGCGCCTCGGCGTGCCGGGAGCGAGCCGGCGAGCATGCGCGCGGTCGCGGCCACCGTCAGCGGGAGCTCCGGCCGGCCCGCTTCGAGGCTCTCCGAGAAGAGCGCGGCCCTGGCGGCGTTGAAGGCCTTGCTCAGTGAGTCGCGCTCTACGCGCGTGCCCTCGTGGCGAAGGCATGCGGCATGCTCTGCCACCGCCCGCGTGGCCGAGTCGCGAGCGGACCAGCCGCGCAA
Organism: Thermoleophilaceae bacterium; assembly: GCA_036724195.1. Taxonomy (GTDB): domain Bacteria; phylum Actinomycetota; class Thermoleophilia; order Solirubrobacterales; family Thermoleophilaceae; genus DATACN01. The sequence continues at coordinate 7,769 of DAIMGB010000016.1, read as the reverse complement.
CGCCGGGAAGCGCGCCACCCGCCGGCCCTCAAGCAGCGCGAACGAGACCGGATCCGTCGCCGGGCACTGGGCCGCCCGCAGCCTGCCGCGCCCGCGGGTTTCCTCCGCAGTCGGCAGCAAGAGGAGGCGGCCGGCGCGCAGCGCGGCGTAGGACCAGCCGCTGCTGGCCGTGCACGCGGCGGCCAATGCGAGGGGGTCGCTTGGATCGGCGTCCCGCGGCGAGAGGGTCTCGTCGGTGAACCAAGGGAAGACGCGCGCCGGCCAATCTGCCAGCGGCAGCGCCGGGGGCTGCGGCAGCTCGTGCTCCGCAGCCTCGAGCGCGACCTCTTCGCCCTCGCCGGCGCGGTCGCAGACCGCGGCCGCGATCTCCTGCGACAGCTCGACGAACCACGGCAGCACGCGTGCGAGAGCCTCGGGGCCGGCCGCGGCCGGGACGCGCAGCTGCTCGATCGCCCACTCGATCGCCTCCCGGTGCTGAGGCATGACGCGCGCCGTGCGGCGCAGCAGGTCGCTTCGCCCGGGCAGACGCTCGCGCTCACGCAGCCAGAGCAGGATGCGCAGGGGCTCCGATACGAGCTTGACGCTGTGGTGGCGCACCCATGGCCGCTCGGGCTGAGCGCACGCGAGGAACGCCCACCGCCACCACGATTGCAGCTGCAGCCAGGCGCCGGTGAGCTCGTCGTCGGCCGCGCGCGCCGCAGCCGCGGGCCGCCGCTCGGGCCCCGCCACCAGGCGCCACCCTTCCGTGGGGCCGTATAGCCCTGGCCCCTCGTGGAGCGCCACGCTGCCCGCGCGTGCGCGTGGACCGAAGTACAGCGACCTCGCTTCGCCGTTGCGGCGCTCGAGCCCGTAGGTGAGCGTGGTGGCCGAGAAGGCCTCGCGCAACGCCGACTCCTCGTAGACGCTGATGTCGACGAGCGCGTCGAGCACAGGCAGCCTGCGTGTCAAGCGCGACCAGCGTTCCAGGACCGCGGCACGCTCGTCCCCGCTGGGCTCGCCGTCGGGCACGGTGACGACGATGTCGATGTCGGAGACTCCGTAGGCAGGCTCTCCCGTGCCGAGGCTGCCGCAGACGTAGACCGCTGCTCCGGGGCGCCTGCGGGCGAGGTAGGCGGCCAGCGCCCGGATGGTCGCCGCGTACGCCAGCGCCCATACGCGCCCGAGTGGGGTCCGGGCTGTGCGGAGCATCACTCGCTGCACCAGCTGTAGCGCCGATCTGCCCATCTCGCGAAGTATCGCTACGGGGAAGCCGGGTTACCCTCTCCTCGTGCACGAGCGCCGCATCCGACTGCTCGCGCTGCTGTCGGTCCGCAATGAGATGCGCTTCCTTCCTGGCTTGATGGCGAACCTCGCGCCACACGTCGACGGGATCGTGGCCCTGGACGACGGCTCGACGGACGGGACGGGGGAATACCTGGACGGGCGCCCGGAGGTCGTCGAGCTGCTGCGCTCGGGACCCACCCGCGCGGGCTGGGATGAGGTGGGCAACCACCGCGCGCTCATGGCGGCCGCGCTACGACACGGTGCCGACTGGCTGCTCTGCATCGACGCCGACGAGCGCGTGGAGCGCGAGTTTCGCTCACGCGCCGAAGCCGTGATCGCCGATGGGGAGCGGCGGGGGGTTCAGGCCTACGCGGTGCGACTCCGCGAGCTCTGGGATTCGCCACGCCGCTACCGCGCCGACGGGCTCTGGGGGCGCAAGGCAGTGGCACGCCTGTTTCGCGCGCTGCCCGACCACCAGTTCGACGAGCGTCCGCTGCACGCCGTCAAGGCGCCGTTGCAGGGGAGGATCGACGGGCAGTTCCCGCTGGCGGACCTGGAGATCTTCCACCTGCGCATGATCCACCGGGAGGACCGCCTGGCCCGCAGGCAGCGCTACGAGCAGGCGGACCCCGAGGCGCGCTGGCAGCCGGGGCTCGGCTACGCCTACCTCACCGACGAGCAGGGCCTGGAGCTGCGGAAGCTCGAGCCCGGGCGCTCGTTTAGTGAGTAATGCTCACCCTGATCGCCCTGGTCGCCGCCGCGTCGCTGGCCGGCCTCCTCGTGGCGCTCTCCACCACCTGGCTGCGAATAAGCCGAGCCGGGGCGGTCAGCTGCACACACGAGGCCGACGCCATGGTCGTGTTCGGAGCGGAAGTGCTCCCGAGCGGCCCCTGTGCCGAGCTCATGGCCAGGCTGCGCCAGGCCGCGGCGCTCTACTTCGAGGGCCGCGCGCCCTTGATCGTGTGCAGCGGCGGGAACCCCGGTCCGCGATCCGAGGCACAGGCCATGAGCGCCGCGCTGAGGCGCGAGGGCGTCCCCGCGGCGGCCATCCGCACCGACGAGCAGGGAAGCTGCACGCGAAGGACGATCGCAGACATAGGACAGCGCTTCGGCCAGGAGCAGGTGGTGCTGGCGGTCAGCTCCCCGTACCACATGCACCGCATCCTTCTCGAGGCCGGGCGCCAGGGGGTGGCCATGCTCGGGGCCCCTGCGCCCACCACGCCCATCATGCGCCGGCTGGGTCCGCGCCTGCGTCAGCAGCTCAGGGAGGTGGTCGCGATCTGGTGGTACTCGGTGAGCTTTGGCCCGAGCCCGGAGGACGCTCCCTCACGGGCCCCCGTAGGCGGGCCGCGCAAAGCCGACAACGGCGGAGCGCTGGCGAGCGCGCGCGTAGACGCCCTCGGTCCCGCCCTGGCCCGACGACGTGTTCCCCTCGATGGTGAGGACATGCGTCTCACCGCCGAGCTGGACGGTCTTCCCCACGTGGATTCCCATGTGGTCGATTTCACCCCCGGCTTCGACGCTTAGCAGCACTAGGTCGCCGAGCCGGCCCGCGCCCCAGCCGGACCACGACACGAAGCCGTCTCTGCCGTGCCGCGCCCACTCCATCACGTGGGGCACCCAGACGATCTGATCGGGCACCTCCACGCCTGCGACGTGGCGAAGGGCGTAGCCGAGAAAGGCTCCGCACCACGGCTGGCCGATCATCCCGTCCCCGAACTCGCGCTGCCAATCCTCGATGCCGGGTCCGCGGTTCGAGCCCGGCGGCCGCTCCAGGGTGCCGACCTGCTCCTGGCACCAGGCGACGGTCGAGCGCGCGACCCGACTTGCATCGGGCGCTGCCACGCCCCCGACGCTCACTGGTCGAGCAGCGGCGACAGGGCCGCCCAGTTGCGCTCCACGTCACGGCTCAGCACGAGGCGCCAGACCTTGGCGCGTGCCAGCGCGGAAGCGCACGCCGCGGCCCGGCGCGAAGCCGGGGGGACCTGACGAAGCGCGTCGAGCGGCCCACCCTGAAGCAAAAACTCCATCCCCTGATAGATGCCCACGCCGACGACGCCCTCTCGCAGCAGCGTGCCGGTCGCCGCGAGGCGCGAGATCGGCTCGAGCCGCGGGTGGGAACCCAGCCCGGGTCGTGCTATCACCAGGTGCCGCAGCGGCTGCGGCCGGCGCTCGACCCGATCGGCGAAGCTCGTCAGGTCGAGCGCGAGCTTTGCATCGAACTCCATGCGCTCGATCCGCCGGACATCGCCCTCGGGGAGGCTCGCGGCGTCCGTCGGGTTCACCCCGATGCGGAGCATGAACGGGTGAAGCCGGCCGCGGCGGTCGAGCAACGGGCTGTCGTCCGAGAGCAGCCGAACGCCGTCTTCCTTGAGGGCGCGCACGGCCAGTGTGCTCTTGCCGCCCCCCGAGGGGATCATCACCGCGACGGCACCGGCGCGGCCCACGAGGCCGACGGCGTGGAGGCGCATGAAGCCGAGCGACTCCACGTGCTGGCCGATGTGCGAGAGCAGGTAGAGATAGGCGGCCTCGTGCACCAGGTGGGCGTCCTGGCCCTGGACCGTGACGCGCCCGTTGGCTCGATCGACCACCGAGAGGGCGCGTCCGAAGTAGTCGACGACGGTCCGTTCGCCGTCCTTGAAGACGACGTTGCGAGGGGTCACGAACGCGGCGGGCAGCTCCGCGAAACGCTCGTAGTCGGGAGGACGCCGCTCCACCAGAATCTCCAGATCGGGCCTGTTCGCCGGCGCCGCCGTCTCGAAGAAGGCGAAGTCCAGCGCGATGGCCTCGAGCACCTCGGGCCAGTCGCCTCGCACCGCCACCTTGAGGCCGTACGCGTCGATGTTCCGCTCGCTGCCGGGAGGGGCCGCCGGCCGCGCCGGCGGGGAGGGCGCGGCGGGGCCGGTGGCAGGCGCCGAGCCGCGCGCGGTCAGCAGGCCCGCACAGAAGGCCGCGGTAGCCGGCACCAGCAGCGGCCAGCCGCGCACGAGCGCGCGGCGCCCAGCGCGACTCGAGCCGCGCCATGTCGAGCGGACGCAGCGCTGGACGTTCACCAGGGCGTGCAAGGCCACCTCTCGGCGCGACGGCTGGCCTTGAAGCAGGTCGAGAACGGCCGGGGTGCGCCGCCCGCGCGCGAAGTGCTCGGCGAAAAGCGCCGTCGCGCGGGTGGGGTGACGGTGCGCGGTCTGGACCTCAGGCGCCCACTCGATCGGCACGTCCAGCCGGCCGTTGAAGTCCGTGTCCTCGCCGGTGCGCAGGTCCTCCCTGAAGCGGCCGTGGCGCTCGAACAGCTCGCGCGCATAGGAGACGCTGTAGAGCTTCCTGCCCTCAGCGGGCGCCGTGGGCATGCGCGTGTGGAACATCAGCATGTGGGCGGTCTGGGCGGCGGCGCTGAGCGGATAGGCGCTGACCATCGCGCTGCTCACCGCCGCGGCCCCGGCCAGGTGGCGGCGCAGGCGCCCCGCCGCCCACCCGGGCATGGCCACGCAGTCCGCCGCGAGGAAGGAGACGAGCGGCGCGCTCGTCGCCTCGAGCCCAAGGTTGCGCGCGCCGCCCGGGTAGTGGCGCTGCTCGCGATGCACCAGCGGCACGTCCAGTCCGGCCGCTCGCAGCGTCCCGGACGCGTCTCCGCCGCCCGTGTTCACCAGCACCACCTCGACCGGCTCATCCTGTCCGAGCAGCGAGCGGACTGCCGAGACCAGGCCCGGCTCGTCGCCCAGGCTTATCACGACACAGGCAAGCTGTGGCTCGCTCATGCCGCCTCGCTCAGGTACTCGCGCCGCACTCCCTCGAAGGGCCCGTCGCTCTGCACCCTGCCCCCGCTGAGCCACAGCGCACGGGTGCAGAACGTCCCCAGCATGTCGTGGTCGTGACCCGCGGCCACCACGATCCCACCGCGCTCGACGATCTCGCGTGCGCGATCCGCGATGTAGCGGCGGAACTCGTGGTCGAGCGCCTCGTGCACCTCGTCGAGCAGCAGCACGTTGGGCTCGAGGTACTCCGCCACCGCGAAGCCCAGCCGCGCTCGCATCCCCTGCGAGAAGCTCGCGACGGGGCGCTCGAACGCGTCCGCCAGAGCGGTGCGCTCCTTGATCTGCTCCACCGCGGCGCCGGCTCGGCGTCGCTTCACGCCCGCGAGCACCGCCAGCAGTTGAGCGTTCTCCCGGCCGGTCAGCGACCAGAGCAGCCCCGCCTCGATGGAGAGCAGCGAGCCGACGCGGCCTCGCACGACGAGCTCTCCGTCGTCGGGCTCGTACACGCCGGCTAGCGCGCGCAGGAGCGTGGTCTTGCCGGAGCCGCTCAGGCCGACCAGCGCGATGGCCTCGCCACCCTCGGCCGCGAAGGTCACATCCTTCAGGCCATAGACGGTCGAGATGCCGCGCCGCAAGCGCGCCTGCCCCGGCGTCACGAGGCGCTTGCTGCGGTCGATGAAGAAGCGCACCGCGAGCGCTTGAGCGTGGATGGAGCTCATAGGACTTTGGCGAACTGCTGCTGTTCCCTCCTGTACAACGGCACGAATGCAGCCAAAAGTGCGAGCGCGAAGGCGCACGGGTAGACCAGCTCCCACGCGGGCGGGCTCGTGCCGTAGATCAGCGCGTGCCTATACGACTCGAACAGGGCGGTGAGCGGGTTGAGCCGCACGATGTCGTGGGCCCTCCCCGGGATGTCCGCGAGCGGCACGAGCCCCGGCGCCACGAAGAACAGGGTCCGCATGACGCTCATGGCCAGCGTGCGCAGGTCCTGGAACCAGAGCCCGAACAGCGCGGCGGGGTAGGAGAACGCCAGCGCGAGCAGGAGGGTGATGACCACCGCCACGGGCAGCCAGAGCAGCGACGCGGTCGGCGCCACGCCGTAGACGGCCATCAGCACGACGAACAGGAGCAGGCTGGCACCGAAGGCGGCGGCCTGCGTGAGCGCCGAAGCGGCGGGGATCAGCATCCGCCGGAACGGCATGTTGAGGATGATCGAGCGCCGCGAGGCGATCGCGGTCATGGCGTTCGCCACGGTCATGCTGATCAGCTGGAACGGCAGCACGGCGCAAGTCAGGCTGAGCCCAGGCGCATGTCCCGGGCGGTTCAGCACGAAGACCACCAGTACGAGGTAGACGCCGACCAGGAAGAACGGCTCGAGCAGCCAGTTGAGCACCTGGCCATAACCCCTGCCGAAGCGCACCCGCAGATCGGCCGCCGCCAACGCCACCGCAACGTCGACGCTGCGGCTGAGCGACCGGCGAAAGACGCGCGGTGCGGCGACGTTAGTCTGCGGAATGGCCGTCTTGGAAGCCATCGCGCCACGATAAGGCAGCCCCGGCGAACTGTCGAACGCGCGAGTGAGAACCACAAGCCAACTGCTCGCGGTGCTCGCAATCGCCCTTGGCGCGCTCACGTCGGGCTGCGGGGACCACATAGGGCCGCCCGCGACCGACTGCAGGGCGGCGATCACGCCTCGTGCCCCGCTGAGGGCTCGGAACGTCAGGTTCCAGCGGGCCAGGCAGATCCCGGAGCGGCTACCGACCTCGCGGCATGTCGTGGCGCTCACCTTCGACGCCGGCGGAAACGACGGCGGGGCGCCGAAGATCTTCGCCGCGCTGCGGCGGACAGGCGCAAAGGCGACGTTCTTCATGACCGGCCGCTGGGCCGAGCTCTACCCGGCCTGGGCGCGCCGTATCGCGGCCCGCTACACGGTCGCCGACCACACCTGTGATCACCACGACCTGACGCGTCTCTCCAGCGCGGGAATCGTGCACGAGATCGTCACGGGGGAGAGGTCGATCGGGCGTGTGACCGGCCGCCCACCGGCTCGCCTTTTTCGCTTCCCGTACGGGGCGGGCAGCCCGCGGCCACTGGCGATCGCCAACCGGCTCGGCTACACCGCGGTCGGCTGGACCGTCGACACACAAGGCTGGGAAGGCACCTCCGCGGGCCAGACCACCCAAAAGGTCATCCAGCGTGCCGTCGGCAATCTCCAGCCCGGCGAGATCATCCTCATGCACACAGGCGCCGAGCCGGATGACCGCTCGACGCTCGACGCGGACGCCCTTCCCACGATCATCCGCATGATCGCGCGCCGTGGCTACAGGTTCGTGAGCTTGAACCAGTACTTCTAGCTTCATGGACATGCGCGTGCCCTGGCGGCCTGGAAATCGACGTTTTGGGTGGTCCAACGAGCGACCTGGTCGAGCATGCGGGTGCCACTCGCGAACTGACCGTCCGCCGGCTCAGCGGCCATCGTTACGACAACGCGATTGCGCTTGCTCGGCTCGAGGAGGCCGAACTGACGTACGACGTAGCGACCGTCGGGTCCCGGTCCCCATCCGCCCTTGAACCGCGAACTCACTCCCGATGTACCCAGACCCCAGCGTTGGCCCCTCACCACCTCGCCCATCAGTTGCAGCACGTAGCTCGCACTGCCGTCTCTCAGGATGCACCCCCCCGCCATCAGGGACATGAGGCGATGCTGTTCAGCCAGTGCCCAATCCGTCTGTCCATAAGGGGAAAAGCCAACGC
>DAIMGB010000015.1:0-12725 GCA_036724195.1 Thermoleophilaceae bacterium | reverse complement strand
ACCGAGCGCAGGCGCCGCAGCACCGCCAGCGGCCTGGGGGCGTCGAGGTCCACGGGCGGCGGATGCTGCCACAGCGCGGCGTCTCGTTTCGATCGTCACTTGCCGGGGTAGGGCGAGCGAGATGGCACGGATGTCCCTGCTCGCCGGCAAGAAGGCGAGCTCCGAGCTGCGGACGATCGTCCGCTCGGCAAACGCCGGCGAGCTGATCCCCGAGCAGGTCTGGGACTACCGGAGCGCCCGCGCGTGGGGGCCTGCCGCTACGCGGGCTGCTAGCAGCGGTCGCTGCGCAGCCGGCCGAGCCGGCTGCTTGCGCTAGAGCCCGAGCTCTTCCAGCAGGTTGAGCCAGACCTCGCTGCGCGTGGGGAAGCTCGGGACCGCGTGCGCCAGGCGCTCGAGCGGCACCTCGCCCACCACGGCGATCGTGGCGGCGTGCAGGAACTCCGCGATGTCCGGGCCCACGAAGGTGGCGCCGGCCAGCACCCCGCGGCCCTCATCCACCACGAAGCGCGTCTGCGCCGGCGAGTCGCGCCCGAAGAAGCTGGCGCCGGGAGTCGCCTGGGTGGACAGGTCGATCGCCTTCGCGTCGATGCCCGCCTCCTTGGCGGCCGCCAGCGAGTAGCCCACCGAGGCCACCTGCGGGTCGGTGAAGATCACCTGCGGCGAGCGCGCGCCGTCCTGGGTGATGCGGGAGTCCTTGCCGAGGATCACGTCGGCGGCCACGCGCGCCTGGTACTTGCCCATGTGGGTGAGCAGGACGCGGCCGTTCACGTCGCCGACCGCGTACAGCCAGTCGTTGACGCGCATCTGATCGTCGACCTCGATCGACTTGCCCGACTCGAGGCCGACCTGCTCGAGGCCCATGTCCTCGGTGTGCGGCTTGCGCCCGACCGCCACCAGCAGCTGGTCGCCCCTGAGCGTCTCGCCCGAGTCCAGCTCGAGCTGCACCTGCCGGTCGCCCGCCGAGGCCGCCGTGGCGGTCACGCCGAGCTTGATGTCCACGCCGCGCTCGCGCAGCCCGTCGGCCACGAGCTCCGAGGCGAACTCCTCCTCGCGCGTGATCAGGCGCGGCTCGCGCTCGACGAGCGTGACGCTAGTGCCGAGCGTGCTCCATGCCTGAGCCATCTCCACGGCCACGACGCCGCCGCCCAGCACGAGCAGCCGTCCGGGCACCTCCTTGGCGGTGGTGACCTCGCGGTTGGTCCACGGCTTCGCGCCGGCCAGGCCGTCGATCGGCGGCATGGCCGCGCCGCTTCCCGTGGACACCACCACGGCGCGGGCCGCCTCGAGCATGTCGTTGCCCACGCTCATGCGCCGCTCGCCCTCGAAGCGAGCGAAGCCGCGGAACAGCGTGATGCCCTTGTCCTCGAGCCAGGGCAGCTGACTGGAGTCGTCGAGGTCGTGGATGATCTCGTCGCGGCGCTTCAAGGCCGCGCTCGCGTAGACCGCGTTCTCCGCGACCTCGCGCACCCCGGGGATGCGCTGGACCTCCGCCAGCAGCTCGCCCGGCCGCAGCAGGCCCTTCGACGGCATGCAGGCGTAGTACGAGCACTCGCCGCCGATCAGGTGCGACTCCACGACGGCCACCTCGAGGCCGGCGTCGGCCAGGCGGCCGGCGGCGACCTCCCCCGCGGGCCCGGCTCCAATCACCACCACGTCGAAGCTGTGCTCGGCCACGGTCACGCCACGCTAGCGGCCGGGTCAACCGCTAGCGGAAAGTAGGAAGTGCCACTGTTTACTTTTCCCGCGCGCTCCGCTAGCTTGGCTTCATGACCACAGACGCCGTGCTCAAGCCCGACCACGCGCTGCGGCGCAAGCACTTCATCTTCGACGAGCACCACGACCGGCTGCGCGAGTCGATCGGCTCTTTCGTGGAGAAGGAGCTGGCCCCGCACGCCGCCGAGTGGGAGGAGACGACCTTCCCCGACTGGGTCTTCAAGCGCATGGGCGAGCTGGGCTTCCTCGGACTGTCCTACCCCGAGGAGTACGGCGGCCAGGGCGGCGACTACTACTGCAACCTCGTGCTGGCCGAGGAGATCACGAAGTCGAACTCCGGCGGCCTGGCGATGGGGATCGCCGTGCACACCGACATGGCAACCCCGCCCGTGCACCTGTTCGGCACCGAGGAGCAGAAGCAGCGCTACCTGGTGCCCTCGATCGCCGGCGATCGCATCTCCTGCCTCGGCATCACCGAGCCCGACGCCGGCTCCGACGTAGCCGGCATCAAGACCCGCGCCGTGCGCGATGGCGACGAGTACGTCATCAACGGCTCGAAGACCTACATCACGAACGGCCACCGCGCCGACTACATCGTGCTCGTCACGAAGACCGACCCGGACGCCGGCTACGACGGCTTCACGCTCTTCCTCGTGGACATGGACTCGGACGGTGTCGTTCGCGAGAAGAAGCTCGAGAAGCTCGGCATGCACGCGTCCGACACGGCGCTGCTGGCCTTCCAGGACGTGCGCGTCCCGGCCGACGCGATCCTGGGCCAGGAGGGCAAGGGCTTCTACCACATCATGTGGGAGCTCCAGGGCGAGCGGCTGATCGGCGCCGCGGGCTGCGTGGCCGGCGCCCAGCGCTGCTTCGACCGCACGCTCGAGTACGCCAAGGACCGCACCGCCTTCGGGCGCCCGATCGGCCGCTTCCAGGCGATCCGCCACAAGTTCGCCGAGATGGCCGTGAAGATCGAGGCGGCCCGGCAGATGGTCTACACCACGGCCTGGCGCTTCCACAACGGGGAGTACCCCGTACGCGAGATCTCGATGGCGAAGCTCTACTCCGCGCGGATCGCGGTCGAGGTGGCCGACGAGTGCATCCAGATCCACGGCGGCGCGGGTTACATGAAGGAATACGGCGTCGAGCGCGTATGGCGCGACATGCGCCTGAACCGCATCGGGGCGGGCACGGACGAGGTCATGCTGGACGTCATAGGTCGCTCTTACGGGATCTAGGAAAACGTCCCGCGTTCCTTAGGGCGCGTCCAGCCGAACGTGCTGCCCGCGGCCACACGTGCCCCCTACGCCACCGGTGGCGGGCTCCCGCTCCCTTGGACGGCTACCTTGTGGGCCGATGCAGATCCGTGCCCGGATGAGCATGAGTGCCGACGGCTACGTGACCACACCGAGTGGGTGGCCGGCGTTGACCGCCGACGCGGCCTTCGTGTCCGGCGAGAGCCACGGCATTCGGGAGTTCACCGAGGGTTGCGAGGCCGCGCTGATGGGCCGCACGACGTTCGAGCCCGCCCTCAACAACGAGCGGTGGCCGTGGCCGAAGCTGAACGTGTTCGTGCTCGGTTCGCAGCGTCCGCCCGGCACCCCCGACCACGTGGTCAGCGACAGCGACCCGGGGCGGCTGCTCGAGAAGCTGCAGGCGGCCAACCAGGGCGGCGACGTCCACCTCGTCGGGGGTCCCCGCACGATCGAGGCCTTCCACGCCTTGGGAGCGCTCGACACGCTCGAGCTGGTCGTGCTGCCGTTGCTGTTCGGTTCCGGGATGCAGCTCACGCCGTCACTGAGTCCCGATACCGGGCTGACGTTCGAGCGCGAGCGTTCCCTTCCGGGCGGCTCGGTGGAGATCGTCTACGCCTGTCAGGGTGGCCGCGACCCACTTCCGAGCCGGCCTGACAGTCAACGCCCGGACCCGACCTGAGCCGAGCCGTCGAAGAGTCCAACCGCCGGATGTTGCGCGCGCGCGACGCGATGGACCGCCACTACGCGAGGCCGCTTTCCATCCCGACCCTCGCGAGGGTCGCCTTCATCTCCGAGGCACACTTCATCCGGACCTTTCGCGCCACCTTCGGCGAGACGCCGCATCGCTACCTGCAGCGCCGCCGCGTCGAGCGAGCGATGTTCCTACTGAGGGAGACCGACCGCAGCGTGAGCGAGATCTGCCTCGACGTGGGCTTCACCAGCCTCGGCACCTTCACCCGGACGTTCACCGCCATCGTCGGTGACCGCCGACCTTCGAGCCGTCCCCGCCTGCTTCTCGAAGGCCTGGACCAGACCGAGCAGTTTCGGAGAAGCGCGGGCGCGATCCGCGGATTAGCCTCGTCCGCATGCTCAAGCAACTCACGCATTCACAGGTCTACGTCCTCGACCAGGACGAGGCAATCGGCTTCTACGTCGGCAAGCTCGGCATGGAGGTGAACACCGACGCCGACCTCGGCTTCATGCGCTGGCTGACCGTCAACGTGCCGGGCGAGCCCGACCGCCAGCTCCTGCTGGAGAAGCCCGGGCCGCCAGCCCACGACGACGCGACTGCCGAGCAGATCCGCGAGCTGGTCACGAAGGGCGCGATGGGCATGGCCGGCATCCTCACGGTGGACGACATCCACAAGACCTACGAAGAATTGATGGCCAAGGGCGTGGAGTTCACCGAGGAGCCGACCGAGCGCTTCTACGGCACGGACTGCGGGTTGCGCGACCCGTTCGGCAACCACCTGCGGATCGGACAGCCGAAGGACGGCCCGGTCGAGATTCCCGACGGCGGCGAGTACACCGCCGAGAACTTCTGATCCTTGGCCATCCGCGCCCGCTACGCCACCGCTGGCGGGCTCGATCTCACCTGCGCCGGCGCCGCGGCACGGACGCGCAGTCTGGCTTGGCGTCGCGTCCAGAAACGGTCGGTGAGCGCCCAGCCGGCGTAGCCGAGCGCGCCGATCGTGCCCGTCATGGTCAGGAGCACGCCGGCGGCGCTGACGCCGGCGACGCCGGAAGCGCCCAGGATGAGGACCATCGCGCCCGCGCCCACGCCGGGGCCGACGGGCAACGCGCCGAGCACGGCGACCGCGATCAGCACCGCGGTGGCGTCGAACACGGAAGCGTGGATGCCGCTGGCGTGCAGCATCAGCCAGTTGCGTGCTATCTGTGCGCCCACGGCGAGCAGGACGAAGATCGCGACGCGTACGCGGGCACGCCCGTCGCTGAGCGCCGCGAGGCCCTGCCACCACCCGCTCGAGTGGCGCCGGGCCAACCGGGCGAGGCCCGCGACGATGCCAATAACCGCGAAGAAGGCGATCAGCGGTGTCCACCAGGGCAGACCGAGGGGCCCGACGAGCGTGAAGGACGTCAGCGTCCCGAGCGCGACTTCCATGAGCACGATCGGCACCTCGGTGGCCGCCAGGACAAATGCCTTGGGCGTCTCCCGGGGCGCTGCGCGTCGAAGCGATGCGATGCGCATGGCGAACCCCAGCTCGCCGTTGACGACGTTGCCGAGGTAGCCGATCGCGGCCGCGCGGTAGAGGCGGCGGCGTTCGACGGTGGCGCCGGCTGCGTGCACGGAGACGTTCCATGCTTCGCTGCGCGACATCAGCGACGCGGTCTGCAGCGCGGCCGCGGTCGCCAGCGCCCAGATCGGTGCCGCGGCGGCAACGCTCGCGAACTTTCCCCATTGGCCTGCGAGGACCAACGCGAGCCCTCCGAGCCCGAGCACCGATCCGACCGCGGTGAGCGGGGCACGGAAGCGACTGGCCAGCGCCCCCAGGCGCTGCGCTGCCGCCACCGCGGGGTGGGCACGTAGCGCTTGAGTGGTCATTCTCGCTGCTGCGTCTTGTGAAGGGTCGTCTTGGTGTCCAGCTCCATCGTGTGCGCCGTCTCGAGCCAGTGGTCCATCGAGTCGCGCTCGAAGCCGTCTGAGGGCAGGTCGCCGTGAATCACGGCGATCAGGTTGTCGTCGATCTCTCGCCCTTGCTCGATGAACCCCTCGAGGTCTTCCTTGGGCTCCAGATCCAGCTCTTGCGTGGGCTCCAGATTGAGCGGCAGCGTGTACTGCTCCAGGAACTTGATGCGGTCGCCAACGATGCGCGCCTCCTTTCCCAGGGCGTGCTCCGGAAGGCTCAGCTTGCGCCCGCACCCGCAGGGGCAGAGGCCGGCTGGCGAGCGGCTCATACCTGCTCGACTATCGGTTACGGGCTTGGTCACGTGCGACTTCCTTCGTCTTGGCACGGTCTTCCTTGCCACTGCCCGACGAGGTCGGCAGCACGCGCTTGGCTTCGTCCAATACCTCTCGGCGACCTCCGAACTTGCGCTCGTAGCTGCGCACGGCCTTGACCGTCTTTGCGTCGGTATCGGCCAGCGCTTCGCCGATTTGCTCGCTGCTGAGAGTGTCGTAGTCCGGCAGCGGCTCGTTCGTGAGCATGTAACGCAGCTTTGCGAGCACCTCTGGCCGGTCTTCGTGCGAGCGCTCGTAGGTCTCCACGGCCGCCAGCTCGACCTGTGAGAGCTCGGGCATCTTCAGGCCGACCTCTCTGTGGTCGAGGTCGTCGTAGCCGGGGATCGGGAGCTCATCGTCCGTTGAGGTCTCAGCGGAAGAGCTGTCGGACGAACCGCGATTTCGAATGGCGTCAAGGATCTTCATGTGATCGTCTCCAGTTGGGTGATTGCGCGCTTTGCCTTCAAGCGCTCGGGGCTTACTCGTACGACGTCCCAGGCCAGGCCGCAGCGCTCGAGGCCGGTGATGAGCCACGCGCCGGGGTCTAGCTGCCTGCGACCAAGGCCGTGACGAGCGGAGGTCGGGAAGGCGTGGTGGTTGTTGTGCCAGGCCTCGCCGAACGTGATGGGCGCGAGCCAGGCGAGGTTGCGTGATTGGTCGCCGGTTGCGAACGACTTGCGGCCAAAGAAGTGGCAAAGCGAGTTGATGCTGAAGGTCGCGTGGTGCAGGAGGAAGATGCGCACCGCTCCACCCCACAAGAGGGCGGTCAGCCCACCCACGACAGAGCCGGTGAGTGCGACCCCCATCACGAAGGGGAGCGCCAGGCCGACTATCACCCAGAGTGGGAACGTGCGCCCGATGAAGCGAAGGTCGCGGTCGGCAAGCAGGTCGCTCGCATAGCGGGCGGGGTTGGCCATGTCCTTGCCGCGGAACATCCAGCCGACGTGAGCATGGGCCAGCCCCCGCAGCGCCCCGCGCCATCCCGGCGCCTGGTCCACGTGGGGGCTGTGCGGGTCGCCCGGCCGGTCGGAGAAAGAGTGGTGCTTGCGGTGCGTGGCGACCCACTCGATCACCGAGCCCTCGACAGCCATCGAGCCCAGCACGGCCAGCAGCGCCCGCACCGGCCGCGTGGTCTTGAAGCTGCGATGGGTGAACAACCGGTGAAAGCCCACGGTGATGCCCGCTCCCGACAGGACGTAGGTGAGCGCGAGCACGAACAGGTCCTGCCAATGCAGGCTGTCTCCCCAGGCCATCCATCCGGCGGCCCCAAGCGCGGCCAGCGGCAGGCCCACGACCAGCGTACGCACCACCCGATCCGAGGTCTCGTGCTCGATGGGGATCGATTCGACCGACGGGCCGGCCTCGAGGGCGGCTAGCTGCACCTGACCTGACCTGATCACCCGTCCTCCTTGGGCTCCCACCCCCCTCTTGCGCGAGGCAGCCTGGGGGTCGAATCCTCGATGGAACGGGTTGATGCGCTCAAAGCGCGAACCCGTTAGGCGGAAACCGATCTGTCGGCTAGTTCAGGACTCAGCTGGTCGTCTGGTCAGCGGCCGTCGTCTACACACCGTACTCCCTTGTGACGATCGGAGCAATGAGGTGCGGCTATCCGCTGGTCGCGGCCGGAACGGGGGCGCCCTCGTACCACGACAGCGCGTACTTGCCGTCGTCCAGCTCACGGGCCAGCTGCGTGAGGCGGAGCGGCCTGAAGGTGTCGCACATCACCATCAGCTCTGACGTCTCGGTCATCCCAAGCGACTGCTCGGCCAGGCCCGGCTGCGGGCCGTGCGGCAGGCCTGAGGGGTGCAGGGTGATCATGCCGGCGTCGACGCCCTTGCGCGCGCCGAACTCCCCGTCGACGTAGTACATGACCTCCTCCGACTGGAGGTTCGAGTGGTTGTAGGGGATCGGGACGGCGTTGGGGTCCCAGTCGAGCTTGCGCGGGCAGAACGAGCAGATCACGAAGTTCGGGCCCTGGAAGGTCTGGTGGGCGGGCGGCGGCGGGTGGATGCGGCTGCTGAGCGGCTCGAAGTCGTGGATGTTGAACGTGTACGGGTAGACGTAGCCGTCCCAGCCCACGACGTCGAGCGGGTGGTAGTCGAGCTTGTAGCGCTGGTGGCCGCCGCGCACGCGGACGACGAGGTCGTATTCGCCGCGTTCGCGGTGCGTCTCGAGCTGCTCCGGCGCCTTGAAGTCGCGGTGCGAGTAGGGCGCGTGCTCGAGCAGCTGGCCGTAGCGGTTGCGGTAGCGGTTGGGCGTCTCGATCTCGCCAGGCGTGTGGAAGGTCAGCAGCAGCGTGTCGTCGCCGCTCGTTCGGAAGCGGTAGACCGTGCTGCGCGGAATGAGCACGTAGTCGTGCGCCTGGTAGGGCAGCGTGCCGAAGATCGTCTCGATCTCGCCGCTGCCCTGGTGCACGAAGATCAGCTCGTCGCCGTCGCCGCTCTTGTAGAAGTAGTCCTGCTCCTCCGACGGCCGGCAGATCCCGATCTCCACGTCGTCGTTCCACATCAGCACCCGCCGCCCCTGGACCGGGTCGCCGCCGGCCTCGATCGGCCGCGTGTCCACCAGGTGGTGCACGTGGGCGTCGGGCACCCACTCGTCGCGCTCGATCGGGGTGAACTCCCCGACCTCCATCACGCGGCATGGCGACTGCAGGTGGTAGAGGATCGACTCGTTGCCCGAGAAGCCCTCGTAGCCCATGACCTCCTCGGTCAGCAGCGTGCCGTTCTCGCGCAGGACGGTGTGGCGCTTCTGCGGCAGCTCGCCGCGGCGCTCGTACCTCATAGGTTCCCCCGCCGCTCCTGCTCGCGCTCGATCGCCTCGAACAGGGCCTTGAAGTTGCCCTCGCCGAAGCCCCGCGAGCCGTGGCGCTCGATGATCTCGAAGAACAGCGTGGGCCGGTCGCCCAGCGGCTTGCTGAAGATCTGCAGCAGGTAGCCCTCGTCGTCGCGGTCCACGAGGATGCCCTGCTCGCGCAGGTCGCGCAGGTCCTCCTCGATCTCGCCCACGCGCGCGGGCGCCTCGTCGTAATAGGAGTCTGGGATCGGCAGGAACTCCACACCACGGCGGCGCAGCTCCGCAACGGTGGCCACGACGTTCGTGGTGGCCAGCGCGACGTGCTGCACGCCGGGTCCGTTGTGGAACTCGAGGTACTCGTCGATCTGCGACTTGCGCTTGCCCTCCGCCGGCTCGTTGATCGGGAACTTCAGGCGGCCCGAGCCGTCGGTCACGACCTTCGACATCAGCGCGGAGTACTCGGTCGAGATCGCCTCGTCGGAGAAGTGGATCATCTCGGTCATGCCGAAGACGCGCTCGTAGTAGTGGACCCACTCCTCCATGTGGCCCAGCTCGACGTTGCCGACCACGTGGTCGATGCCCGCCAGCAGGCCGTCCGGTCCGAGGTCGGCGGTGTCGCGCGCCTCGAAGCCGGGCAGGAAGGGGCCGTCGTAGCCGTTGCGGCACACGAAGGTATGGAGCACCTCGCCGTAGGTGGCAACGCTCGCGAGCTGTACGCGGCCGTGCTGGTCCTCGATCCAATGCGGCGTCTCGATGCCCCGCGCTCCGTGCTCGACCGCGTGGAGGTAGGCGGCCTCGGCGTCGGGCACGCTCAGCGCGATCATCCGCACGCTGTCGCCGTGGCGGCGGTGGTGGTCGCCGATCTCGTCGGCGCCACTCAGCGTTCCGGTGATCACCAGCCTGATGCGGCCCTGCTCGAGCACGTGTGAGACTCGGTCGCGGCGGCCGGTCTCAAGGCCCGCGTATGCGCTCTCCGTGAAGCCGAACGCGTGCGTCAGGAAGAAGGCGGCCTGCGACGCGTTCCCGGCGTAGAGCTCGAGGTGGTCGATGCCGTGAACGGGCATCCTGTCGTCGCTCGGAGGGGCCGGGTGGGGGTCGATTCGTTGCGCTGTAGTCATTTCACGTAATGTTCCTTTGCTTGAGGCCCCGTTACAACCGCGATTCGTTGTGAATACGGGAGCTCAATAGCCCAATGGACGCCATAGACCGCAAGATCGTTGCGTTGCTGCGGGAAAACGCCCGCCGCTCGTACCTGGACATCGGCGAGCACGTGGGCCTGTCCGCTCCGGCGGTGAAGCGGCGCGTCGACCGCCTCGAGGACGACGGCGTTATCCGCGGCTACACCACCGTCGTGGACCCGCACGCGTTCGGCTGGCACGCCGAGGCCTTCGTGGACCTCTACTGCGAGGGCGGCATGTCGGGCGACGCCATCCGGCGCGTGCTGCGATCCGAGCCGCGTGTGGCCTCGGCGCACACCGTGGCGGGCGAGGCCAGCGCCCTGCTGCACGTGATGGCGGAGGACACGAAGGACCTCGAGCTGGCGCTCGAGCGCATCCGCAACACCGACGGCATCACGCGCACGGTGACCGAGGTCGTGCTCTCGACCCTCTTCCAGCGATGAGCCGACGGGCCTACCCCGACGGGCAGCCCCCGTCGATCCGCGACTTCATGGCCTTCGAGGAGCACGTCAAGAACGCGCGCGCGAATCGCGGGCAGGAGGTGCCCGCGGCCTGGTACGAGCTGCCAGCCTTCTACTTCTCCAACCCGGCCGCCGTGTACGGCGACGGCGACGAGGTGCCCACCCCGGCCGACAGCCAGGCGCTCGACTACGAGCTGGAGCTGGCCTGTGTGATCGGGGCGGACGGGCGGCCGGAGGGATTCACGGTGATGAACGACTGGTCCGCCCGCGACCTCCAGATGAAGGAGATGAAGGTCGGCCTCGGCCCCGCCAAGGGCAAGGACTTCGCCACCTCGCTCGGTCCCGAGCTGGTGTCCCCCGACGAGCTCCCCGCGGACCTCGACATGCGCGCGCTCGCCAGGGTGAACGGGGAGTTGCGCAGCGACTCGCGCACGGGCGGGATGCACTTCGGCTGGGACGAGCTGCTGGCGGCCGCGGCCCGCAACACGCCCGGCCTTCAGCCCGGCGACGTGATCGGCTCTGGGACCGTCGGCGGCGGCTGCATCCTCGAGCACGGCGACGGGCGCTGGCTGCAGCGCGGCGACGTCGTGGAGCTGGAGATCGAGGGCCTGGGCGTGCTGCGCAACACCGTGGCCTAGCCGCCGCCGGCCGCCTCAACCAGGGGCGCGGTCCGAAAGCCGATCTGCTCCGACAGCGCGATGTAGCTCGTGGAGCGACGCACGGCGGGAGTCTCGAGGATGCGGTTGATGACCTCCTGCAGGTGGCCGGGGTCGCGCGCGGCCACGCGACAGAGCAGGTCGCGCGGCCCGCTCGTGCCGTGGGCCTCCATCACCTCCGGCACGGTCTCCAGCCAGGCCACCGCGTCGTCCACGCGGCCCTGGCTGATCTCCAGGAACACGAACGCGAGCACCGGGAAGCCGAGGTGCGCCGGGTCCACGTCGGGGCCGAAGCCGGTGATCGCCCCCCGCGCGACCAGCTTGTCGAGGCGGGCCTGCACTGTGCCGCGCGCCACGCCCAGGCGCCGCGAGATCTCCATCAGCCCCACCCTCGGGTGCTCGGTGAGGGCGGCGATGAGGCGGGCGTCGAGCTCATCGATTGCCGAAGCGCCCGGCTCGGCCGGGTGCGCACGGACGGGCTTTCGATCGTGCACATCGCCCACTCCCATGGCGACATCCTGTCAGGAATTGCGCGATCTGACCAGTTTGATTGTGCACTCTTGTCAGCAGACGGCCCGAGTGCTTCCCTTCCCAGCGAGGCCAAGGAGGAGGAAGCGATGTTCGAGGAGGGCCAGCTCTACGCACCGGTCACAACCGGGGAGGGCGGCGAGGTCACCGTCCACCTGGGCGACGACCACCCCGGGGTCGGAGACCCCGCCTACCGCAAGCGGCGCAACCAGATCGCGGCGATTGCGCTCGAGTGGAGCCCAGGCCTGCCGATCCCGCACGTGAAGTACACCGACGAGGAGCAGGAGGTCTGGCGCACCGTCTGCCGCGAGCTGGCCGCCAAGCACGAGCAGCTGGCCTGCGCCGAGTACATCGAGGCGGCCGGCCGGCTGCGACTGCCCACCGACCACATCCCGCAGCTCGACGAGGTGGGCCACGCGCTGAAGCCACTTACCGGCTTCAGCTACCACCCCGCCGCCGGCCTCGTCCCGTTCGACGAGTTCTACGGCTCGCTGGCCGACAGCATCTTCCACTCGACCCAGTACGTGCGCCATCACGCCTTCCCGCTCTACACACCGGAGCCCGACCTCGTGCACGAGGTGATCGGCCACGGCAACACGCTGGCCAGCCCGCGCTTCGCGGAGCTCAACCGGCTCGCGGGCCGGGCGGCGCAGCGGCTCGAGACCAAGGAGGGGCGCGACTTCTTCGCGCGCGTCTTCTGGTTCACCATCGAGTTCGGCGTGATCCGCGAGGGCGGGGAGCTGCGCGCCTACGGTGCGGGCCTGCTGTCGTCCTACGGCGAGATTGACGAGTTCCGCGGCGCCGAGCTGCGCGAGCTGGACGTGGCGGCGATGGGCGTCCAGCCCTACGACATCACCAAGTACCAGCCGGTGCTCTTCGCGGCCGACGGCATGGACCAGCTGATGGAGGTGGTTGGCGGCTTCTTCGCCGAGTGCGACGACGACTCGCCGGCGCGATACTCCTCCGGGTGGCCCTCCGCATCGAGATCGACCGCTCCACGCGCCTCGACCACGGCGCGGGCAACGGGCACAACCGCTGGCACCCTGAGCTAGCGCCGGTCGCGTCGGCCGACCCCGGCGAGACCGTCACGTTCGAGCTGCGCGACGCGCGCGACCGCACGCTCACGCGCGAGTCCGACCACGAGGACCTGCTCGCGGTGCCCTCACTGTCCCACCCCC
>DAIMGB010000014.1:0-13182 GCA_036724195.1 Thermoleophilaceae bacterium | reverse complement strand
ATCGTGGGCGTGGGAGCCTCGCGCGTGCGGGACCTCTTCAAGCAGGCCAAGGAGGCCGCCCCGGCGATCATCTTCGTGGACGAGCTCGACGCGATCGGGCGCGCCCGCGGCGGCACCCAGGCGCTGGGCGGCGGCCACGACGAGCGCGAGCAGACGCTGAACCAGATCCTCACCGAGATGGACGGCTTCGAGCCGACCGACGGCGTGATCGTGCTGGCGGCCACCAACCGGCCCGAGATCCTCGACCCCGCGCTGCTGCGCCCCGGGCGATTCGACCGCCGCGTGGCGGTGCTGCCGCCCGACGCGCCGGGCCGCAAGAAGATCCTCGAAGTGCACACACGCTCGGTGCCGCTGGCCGAGGACGTCGACCTCGACCGGCTGGCCCAGAGCACGCCCGGAATGGTGGGCGCCGACCTGGCGAACCTGGTCAACGAGGCGGCCCTGACGGCCGCCCGGCGGGGCCACAAGCGCGTGCAGCGCGAGGACTTCACCGACTCGCTGGAGCGGATCATGCTCGGCGCCGCGCGCAAGATCATCCTGACCGCGGAGGACCGGCGCCGGATCGCCTACCACGAGTCCGGCCATGCGATCGTCGGCATGCTCACCCCCGGCGCGGACCCCGTGCGCAAGATCTCGATCATCCCCCGCGGGCAGGCGCTTGGTGTGACGCTCTCGACGCCCGAGGACGACCGCTTCAACTACACCGAGGAGGAGCTGCGCGCGAAGATCCGCGTGTCGGCAGGCGGCCGCGCCGCCGAGGAGATCGTGTTCGGCGACGTGACCACCGGGGCCGAGTCGGACATCCAGCAGGTCACGCGCATCGCGCGCGGGATGGTGGCCCGCTGGGGCATGAGCGAGCAGATCGGCTTCGTGAACATCGGCGCGCCCGAGGGCATGTCGCCCTTCATGCCGGGAGTGGAGTCGGCATCGGAGGCCACCCAGGAGCTCGTCGACCGCGAGGTGCACCGGATCGTGGAGACCGAGCAGGAGCACACCCGCGCGCTGCTCACCGAGGCGCGCGACAAGCTGGACGCGCTGGCCGAGGCGCTGCTCGAACGGGAGACGCTCGACGAGGCCGACGCGTACCGGATCGCCGGAGTCGAGCGCGTCGCCGACGGGGCTAGCGCCGCTTCTCCGTCTTCTGCTCCATGAGCGCCAGGTCGGCCATCGCCAGCAGGTCCTCGGCGCTGCCGTCCGGCTGTAGCTGCGCCACGCCGTAGGAGAGCGTCAGGCCGGGCTCGCCCTCACGCGGGCAGACGCGGCCTACGTCCGCGGCCAGCCGTTCCAGGACCTGGTCCGCGCCCTGGCGGTCGGTGGCCGCCATCAGCACCACGAACTCGTCGCCGCCCCAGCGAAAGCAGAGGTCGCTGCTTCGCACCGAGCGCTCCATCGCGCGTGCGGCCTCCTGCAGGCAGCGGTCGCCCTCGATGTGGCCGTAGCGGTCGTTGATGCGCTTCAGCCCGTCGAGGTCCACCAGGGCCACGGAAAGCGGGCTGCCCGCGCGTGTGCTGCTGGCCGTATGGCCGGTCAGCGCGTTGTCGAGCGCACGGCGGTTGCCCAGCCCGGTGAGCGCGTCGATGCGCGCCAGGCGCCGCGCCACCTCGGCGCCGGCGCGCAGGCCGGTGCGCTGCAGGCGCACATAGAAGAGGTAGGAGATCAGCACCACGCCGATGGCCACGGCCACGAGCGACTCGGCGCCGAGCATGGTCGGCGCGTCGCCGCCGGCCTTGCCGTAGAGGAGCGGCGCCCAGAGCACCGCAAGCAGCGCCGCCAGGTGAGCGAAGGCCCGACGCGGCGGGTGAACGCCACCGGCGCCCAGCCAGAGAATGAATAGCTGCGCGTAGCCGGACGCGCCGCCGCCGGCCAACCAGTTCAGCACCCCCACGCCGATCACGCCCGCGTAGGCCACCACCAGGAGGTCGTCGAACCCCGGCGTGCGTTGCGCCACCAGCACGGCGCCGGCCAGGCCAGACAGAATCACCGCCGCCGCGACTGCCCAGCCGCCGGCGCCGAACGCGGCCGTGGGCGGCTGGAACGAGAGGAGCACCAACGCGAGGAGGGAGGCGAGGCCGAGCAGCGCGGCGGTCACGCGCCGCGCGACCGACAGGTCGGCCCCCTCGTAGGGATCGGGTCGCCGCTCCAGCATCGCGCGCACGAAGTCGCGCGCCGCGCCCTGGGCGCTCATTCAACCTCCTCCCTTTCTCGTAGCCTGCGGACCATGCAGGACCTCATAGAGCGAGCCATCGCCGAGGACCTCGGCTCCGGCGACCTTACATCGAGTGCGGTCGTTGCGGGGGACGCTGGCGCACGCGCGCGCATCGAGCAGCGCGCGGCGGGGGTGCTGGCCGGCCTGGACGTGGCGCGGGCGGTGTTCCGCACGCTCGACCCGGCGCTGCGCTGGCATCCCCGCGCGCCGGAGGGCGAGTGGCGCGAGCCCGGGCTCGCGGCCGAGGTGGCCGGCGACGCGAGGTCCGTGCTGGCGGGGGAGCGCGTGGCGCTCAACTTCCTGGGCCGGCTGTCCGGAATCGCCACGCTCACCGCCCGCTACGTGCAGGCGGTCGAGGGCACCGGGGTCACGATCCTCGACACCCGCAAGACCACGCCGGGGCTGCGGTCGCTCGAGAAGCAGGCTGTCCGCGCGGGAGGCGGGGTCAGCCACCGCTCGGGCCTGTACGACGCGATCCTCGTGAAGGAGAACCACGCGGCGCTGGCGGGCGGCGTGGGGGAGGCGGCGCGGCGCGCGCTCGACGGCGCGCCCGAGGGCGTGCAGGTGGAGGTGGAGTGCGCGGACCTCGATGAGCTCGCCCAGGCGCTCGAGGCGGGCGTGTCCCGGATCCTGCTCGACAACATGGGCCCGGATGAGCTGCGCCGCGCCGTCGAACTGACGGCTGGGCGGGCGCAGCTCGAGGCCTCGGGCGGCATCGACCTCGGGAGCGTGCGGGCCGTGGCCGAGACCGGCGTGGACTTCATCTCGGTGGGGGCGCTCACCCACTCCGCGCCCGCCCTCGACCTGAGCCTGGTGCTCGAGCGGCTCTAGCCGAATCGCCACGGCTAACCTGAAGGGCATGCTTTCGCTGGACCACATACCGGCGCTGAAGCGCGAGGTGCGCGCACTCGCCGAGGAGCGCGACGCGGTGATCCTGGCGCACAACTACCAGGTGCCCGAGGTTCAGGACGTGGCCCACTTCGTGGGCGACTCGCTGGGCCTCTCGCGTCAGGCCGCCGCCGCGGGGGCCGAGGTGATCGCCTTCTGCGGCGTGCACTTCATGGCCGAGACAGCCTCGATCCTGTCGCCGGACAAGACCGTGCTGCTGCCCGACCTCGACGCCGGCTGCTCGCTGGCCGACTCGATCACCGCCGATCAGCTGCGCACCTGGAAGGCCCAGCACCCGGGCGCGGTGGTGGTCATGTACGTGAACACCACGGCGGAGGTCAAGGCGGAGACCGACTACTGCTGCACGTCGTCGAACGCGGTGCGGGTGGTCGAGCACATCTGGCGCGAGCACGGCGAGGACACCGAGATCCTGTTCGGCCCCGACATGTGGCTGGGCGCCTACGTGGAGCGCACCACGGGCCGCCGAATGCAGGTCTGGGACGGCGAGTGCCACGTGCACGCGGGCATCCGGCCGGGCGACATCGCCGACGTGCGCGCCGACCACCCCGGCGCCGAGTTCATGATCCACCCCGAGTGCGGCTGCACCACGCAGGTCATGGAGTACGTGGCAGCCGGGGACGTGGATCCCGAGCGCACGCACATGCTCTCCACCGGCGGCATGCTCGACTTCGCGCGCGAGTCGGACGCCGGCGAGTTCATCGTGGCCACCGAGACCGGCATGCTTCACCCCCTGGAGCAGGAGAACCCCGGCAAGACCTTCATCCCCGCCAACCGGGCGGCGGTCTGCCGCTACATGAAGATGATCACCCTTCCGAAGTTGCGCGACGCGCTGCGCGACCTCGAGCCGCGCGTGTCGATCCCGCCCGAGCTTGCTGAGCGGGCGCGCGTGCCGATCGAGCGAATGGTGGCGATTTCGTAGCGCGCTCCTTAGCGCGCGTCCAGGCCGGCGTGCTGCCCGCGGCCCCACGCGCCCCCTACGCCATCGGTGGCGGGCCGGGCTAGCGGTCGACTACTTGGACCAGGGAAAACACTGCTGCGCCGTCGTCGCCCTGGAAGGTCTCCGCCTGGTGCACGCGGACGCCGCGCCGCAACGCGCCGGCTGAGCAGCGCCGGCTGCCCGGCGCCGGGTCGGCGCCCATATCGTCGCTGGGGTCGTCGCCGCTCGGGTCGTCGCCGAAGTCGTCGCCGGGGTCGCTGATGTCCTCGAGCGGGTCCCCGGCGGGATCGCCGCCCGGGTCGTCCGCGGCTGCGCCTGCCTGGCCGTGGCTCTTGGCTCGAACCGCCGCCTTCGCGTGGCGGTGCTCTGACTCCGCCACGCTGGCGCACCTGATCTCGGTCTCGTCGGTCACCTGGCCCGTAACGGAGCCGCCGGTGGCCAGGCGGATCCGCAGGGTGCCGTTCTCGTACGAGCTGATCGTGCCGGCCTGCTCCCTGCCGTCGCGAACGCCGTCGTTGTCCGTGTCGCGGTCGCGCGGGTCGTTGCCCGTGGCGTTCTCCGCGGAGTTCGAGAGGCCGTCGCGGTCGCGGTCCTCCCTGCCGTCGCGGCGGCCGTCGTTGTCGCTGTCGCGGTCGCGCGGGTCGGTCCCCTCGCGGTGCTCGTTCCAGTTGTCCACGTGGTCGCGGTCGGGGTCGGCGCTGGCGCTCGCGTGGCTCACCGACAGGTGGTGCTTCTTCTCCCAACGGTCGGGGAGCCCGTCGTGGTCGCGCTCGCGCGCGACGGCCGTGGCCGGCAGCGCGAGAACCAGCAGGGCGGCGAATGCCAGCGCTAGTTGCCTCAGCGCCCGGCTCGCCGTCCCTCTAGTGGCCATATAGGAACTCGACCTCGCCGAACGTGTCGGCGCCGTTCGAGTTGTCCAGCGAAGCCTCGCGTACGTTCACGCCGGGCTTCAGCCAGCGCGCGGGGCACGCGTCGGCAAAGTCGTGCTGGTCATCCATTCGTTGCGAGTCCGCGGCGTCGAGCCCGTCGCCGTAGTCCGTGTTGTCGTCCACGCTCGCTGCCGTAGCACCGCTGTCCCAGTTCATGAGTCCCTGCTCGAGCTCGGCCGCGTTCTCGCTGCCGCAGCCGACGTCGGTGTCGTCGCTCACCGCGGCCGTGAGGGTGCCGCCCGTGGCGAGGGCGATCGTCAGGCGGCCGCCGCTGAACGAGGTGACCGTGCCGGCGTGCTCGGCGCCGTCGCCGATCCCGTCGCCGTCGGTGTCGGGGTTGTCAGGGTCGTTGCCGCTGCGGTCCTCGGCGGCGTTCGAGAGACCGTCGCCGTCGCGATCCTCGCGCCCGTCGGGCCGGCGGTCGCGGTCGCTGTCGCGCCGCCTGGGGTCGGTGCCCTCGCGGTACTCGTTGCGGTTGTCGACGCGGTCGCGGTCGGGATCGGCGTTGCCGCTCGCGCGGTGCACGGAGAGGCCGTGCTGGCGCTCCCAGCGATCAGGAAGCCCGTCGTGGTCGCGGTCGCCCGAGGCAGCCAGCGCGGTCGACGCCGGAACTACAAGAATCGCGAACGTCAAGACGACGATCCAAACCTTCTTCATCAAGCGTTCTCCCTGCGACTGGCTTGGCGGCGGGGCATTTCAGCCCTCTCAGAGAGATTCGGCTCATGCGGATCGCCGCGCGATCCCCGATTCGGCGTAGATCGGGGCTGAAAACGCTAGTTAGAGCCGGATTCGGTGGTCTTCGTCT
Organism: Thermoleophilaceae bacterium; assembly: GCA_036724195.1. Lineage (GTDB taxonomy): Bacteria > Actinomycetota > Thermoleophilia > Solirubrobacterales > Thermoleophilaceae > DATACN01. The sequence goes on along the minus strand of DAIMGB010000014.1, from coordinate 7,396 downwards.
GGTCGGATCCGCCGCCCTTGCCGGATCCGCTCGAGCCCGAGCCGTCCGACCCCGAGCCGTCCAGCGCGGTGTCGTCCGAGCCGCCCATGTCGGTGATGGCCGGGGGCTCGGCCACGGCCGCGTCGTCGGAGCCCTCGCCGGAGCCCGACGAGCCGGAGCCCGAGGAGCCTGAACCGGAGCCGCCGCCACCCGACGAGCCGTGCTCGCCGGAGTCGTCGCGCTGGACCAGCTCTTCTGGCTTGCCGCCGCCGTGGCCGTCCGTGCCGCTGCCGTCCTCGCCTCCGCCGCTCTTGCCACTACCGCCGCCCTTGGCGTGCTTGCCGTCGCCGTCCTGGTGGCCGCGCCTGCTGGGGGCGCGGCCGTCGCCGTGCCGTGAGCGCCCGTGGTGGTCGCCCGAGCCGGCCGTGGCGCCTTCGGAGCGCCGGGTGGAGGCGCTCGCCGGACCTCGGGCCGCGTGCGCCGAGGCCGGCGCGCGCTTGGCCGCGGTGTCGGGGGAGGCGTCGGCGGTCTGCTCGTGCTGCTTGGGAGCCATCGCCACGCCACCCACCAGGGCGCCCGTGATCAGGGCGGTGGCGCAGGCCTTCGCCGCGAGCGCTCCGCCGCCCGCGCCGCACAGCTCGGCCACGCGCTCGGCCAGCGGCTGAGCCGGGCTCGACCAGGGCAGGCGCTCGAGCAGCCCGATGGGCGTCACCGCGGTGGCCGCGGCGCGCACGGAGTGGCGGGCGCGGTTCAGCAGTTGGCGCACGGCTCCGCCGGTCACCCCGAGCTCAGCGGCGATCTCCTCGTAGGTCCTTCCCTCGATCTCGCGCAGCACGATCGCGTCGCGCTGGCGCTCGGGAAGGTCCTGCACGGCGCCGAGCACGGCGCGCAGGCCCTGCGCGCGCTCCAGGACCTGGTCGGGCTGGTCTCCGCCGATCTCGTCCTCGAGCGCCTCGTGCCGCAGCCCGCGGTCCCTGAGCGCGTTGAGGGCCGTGTTGTGCGCGATCCGGTAGAGCCACGGCTTGAGCGCCAGCTGGGCGCCGCTGCTGAGCATCGAGTCGTAGGCCCGCACGAAGGTCTGCTGCACCGCGTCCTCGGCGCGCTCCTCGGGCAGGATCCGGGAGCAGTAGCGCAGGAGGGCGCGCCGGTAGCGCGCCACGATCGCCTCGAAGGCCGGCTCCGACCCCGCCCGGACGAGGTCCACGAGCCGCTCGTCACTCTGGGTTCGCAGCACGGGCTGACCCGCAAGTCGACCAGGCGCGAGAAGCGATCGGGGGGTCATGACATTGTTTTCGGCACCAGGGGGCTGAACATGGAACACCGGGGCATGGTGGAACTCACGCCCTTGACCAACAGAGACGCGGGACCGCGCCGGATCCTTCCCTCGCGGCTTCGGTCACACTGGGCGCGTGCGCCTGCTTCTACCCGAGCGCCGGGAGATCTCGCCGGCGGAGCTGGCGTCCGGCCTGCGCCTGGGAGAGCGCGCCCCGGAGGGGCGCCCCTACCTGGTGTTGAACATGGTCTCGAGCCTGGACGGCAAGGCCACCCTCCTCGGCCGTACGAGCGGCCTCAGCAGCGAGCTCGACCGCCAGATGTTCCACGAGCTGCGCACCCAGGCGGACGCGATAATGGTGGGGGCGGGCACGCTGCGCGAGGAGCGCTACGGGCGCATCGTCAAGACCGACGAGCTGCGCGACAAGCGGCGCGCGGAGGGCCTCGAGCCCGACGCCCTGGCGGTGATCGTGAGCGCGCGCCTGGAGCTGCCGCCCGACCTTCCGATCCTGTCGGAGCCCGACCAGCGCATCGTGATCCTCACTGGCGCCGAGCACGAGCTGGCCGACGTCAAGGCGCAGGTCGATTACGTGCGCGCCGGCGACGACCTGCCGCTGCTGGCGGCGAAGCTGCGCGAGGACTACGGCGTGCGCTCGGTGCTCTGCGAGGGCGGGCCGACGCTGAACTCCTTTCTGCTCGGAGCAGGCCTCGTGGACGAGCTCTTCCTCTCGCTGCACCCGCTGCTGGCGGGCGGCGGGGAGGGGCTCACGATCGTGGCGGGGCGCGGGCTGGTGGCGCCCCCGGAGCTCGAGCTGGTGTCGCTGGCCGAGGCCGACAGCGACGTCTTCACGCGCTGGCGAATTCGCCACTGAGCCTGCAAAAACCCCTGCAACAGCGCTATTCCGTGCCGGATTCAGCTAATAAGGGTGCCCGCATGGCCACGACTCGCCGAAGGACCATCCCTGTGCGCCCGCCTGCCCTTGCGCCGGTGGCCGGCGTGCCCGTGGTCGAGCTGCGCGAGGTCACCAAGGTCTACGACGGCGGCAGCGTGGGCCTGGACCGCGCCTCGTTGCGGATCGGCCGCGGCGAGTTCGTGTTCCTGGTGGGGCCGACGGGCTGCGGCAAGTCCACCTGCATCCGCCTGCTGATGAAGGAGCTCGAGGCCTCCCAGGGCGACGTGCTGATCGCCGGCAAGAAGCTGAACGACGTCCCGCGCGACAAGGTGCCCTACCTGCGCCGCAACATCGGCGTGGTCTTCCAGGACTACAAGCTCCTCCCGAACCGCACGGTCTACGACAACGTGGCCTACTCACTGCTCGTGATCGGCGAGGCACGCAGCGAGATCCGCCGCAAGGTGCCCGACATCCTTCGGCTGGTCGGGCTCTCCACGAAGCTGCACAACTACCCCGACGAGCTGTCGGGTGGCGAGCAGCAGCGCGTCTCCATGGCCCGGGCCTTCGTGAATCACCCGCCGCTCGTGCTGGCCGACGAGCCCACCGGCAACCTCGACCCCGAGACCTCGATCGGGATCATGCAGCTGATCTACCGCATCAACCGCACGGGCACCACCGTCGTCGTGGCGACCCACGACAAGGAGATGGTGGACAAGATGCGCCGGCGCGTCGTGGAGCTCCGCGAGGGGCGCATCATTCGCGACGAGAACTCGGGCCTGTACAGGCCCGACGAGTCCACCACCGAGTTCGCCGTGCGCCTGCGCGGCGAGCTGGGCATCGGCCCCGAGGGCCACCCGAACTGATGCGCCTCGGCTTCTTCCTCAAGGAGGCCCTGCGCGGCCTCTCGCGCAGCTCGGCGCCGGCGCTGGCCGCGCTGCTCACGATTCTCCTCACCGCCCTCGTGCTGGGCGTCTTCATCCCGATCGTGCAGGCCACCACCGGCACCGCCAACGCGGTCCGCGGCCGGGTGGTCGTGGACGTGTACCTGAAGGAGTCGGCCACCCCGGCCGAGCGCACGCAGCTGCGGCAGGCGATCGACCGCACGTCGAACGTGAAGTCGGTGCAGTTCATCTCCAAGGCCCAGGCCCTCGCCACGGCCAAGAAGAAGAACCCGGAGGCCTTCAACCAGGGCGCCGACCTGCTGGGCTCGAACCCGCTGCCGGCCTCCTTCCGCGTGACGCCGGACGACCCCGGCAAGCTGCGCACGATCGTCGACCGGCTCGCGCCCGGCGGCAAGCCCCAGCTGGCCGCCATCGACGAGGTCAGAAACCGCGAGGAGGAGACCGACAAGATCCTCTCGGCCACCAGCCTCGTGAAGATCCTGACCGCCGGTTTCGCCACCCTGCTGCTGTTCGCCTCGATCGCGCTGATCGCGAATACCATCCGGCTGTCGATCTTCGCCCGCCGGCGCGAGGTCGAGGTCATGAAGCTGGTGGGCGCCACCAACTGGTTCATCCGCTGGCCGTTCGTGATCGAAGGAGTGATCGTGGGCTTCATGGCGGGCGTGCTCGCCGTGCTGCTGCTCACGATCGCGAAGGAGACCTTCATCGACCCGCTGTCGGACCGCTTCGCCCTCCTGGCGGCGCCGAACACCATCGACTTCCCGCTGCTCGCCGTGGTGCTGCTGCTGTCCTGCGTGGCCATCTCGGCGCTCGGCAGCGGCATCACGCTGCGCCGCTTCCTGCGGGTGTAATCGGACGCTGCGCAGCCGGCCGAGCCGGCCGCTTGCCCCAAAGGCGTCACTACTCTCCTACCGGTATGAGATCGCTCCGCGGCATCGTGGTGGGGGTCGCCTGTGCGCTCATCGCGCTGGTGGCGGGCCTCTGGCTGGGTGGACACCCCCAGTCGCTTCCCGACCCGCTGCGCGACGCCTTCGTCGAGAGCGACCGCGCGACGCAGGCCGAGGTCATCGACACGATCCAGGACAACTACTACAAGCCCGAGAGCGAGGCGAAGCTGAAGCAGGCCTCGCTGAAGGGCATCGTCAGCTCGCTGAACGACCCGTTCTCGCACTACCTCTCGCCACAGGAGCGCCAGCAGTTCGAGGACTCGGTCTCCGGCTCCTTCGAGGGCGTCGGCATGACGGTCGAGGAGGACCGCCGCGGGCTGCGCGTGCTGAACGCTTTCGACCGCTCGCCGGCCAAGGCTGCGGGCATCCGCAAGGGCGACCTGATCGTTGGCGTGAACGGCCGTTCGCTGGCCGGCCTGAACAGCGAGCTGGCTACGGCGCGCATCAAGGGCAAGGCCGGCACGCGCGTGCGGCTGCGGGTGGTGCATGCCGGCGCGAAGCAGCCTCGCGAGCTGGACGTCACCCGCCGCCGCATCGAGGTGCCGGTGGCGAGCGGCCGGGTCGTCGAGCGCCATGGCGTAAAGCTCGGCGTGGTGCGGCTGGTGAGCTTCTCGAGCGGCGCGCACGCGCTGCTGCGCCAGCAGGTCGAGAAGGTCCAGAAGCGCGGCGCGAAGGGCATCCTGCTCGACCTGCGCGGCAACGGCGGCGGCCTCTTGACCGAGGCGGTGCTGGTGGCGAGCATCTTCATCGAGGACGGCCGCATCGTGTCGGTGCGCGGCCGCCACCGCCCCGAGCGGGTAGAGAATGCCGAGGGCGACGCGATCGCAGCCAAGATCCCGCTGGTCGTGCTGGTGGACGGCGGCAGCGCCAGCGCCTCCGAGATCGTGACCGGCGCCCTGCGCGACCGCCATCGTGCGACGGTCGTGGGCGTGCACACCTTCGGCAAGGGCCTGGTGCAGGAGCCGGTGCCGCTCGCCAACGGCGGGGTGCTCGACCTGACCGTGGCCAACTACTACCTGCCCGGCGGAAAGACGATCGCCCCCAAGAAGGGCATCACCCCGCAGGTGCGCGCCCGCGACAACCCGCGCACCCGCGCCGACGAAGCGCTGCCGAAGGCGCTCGACACGCTGGTCGCGAAGACCAGGTGAACGCAGCGGCCCGGGCGCGGCCGTCCGACCGGCTCTCCTCGCCGATGGTGGCCGTGCTGGGCAAGCGCGGGCGCTTCCTGGTGGCTGAGCCGCTGTTCGGCCACGGGCCGCGCACGGCCGTGGACGCCCGCGGCTCCCGCGAGGGCGACCTGGTCCTGGTGGGATCCGGCAGGCGCGGCGCGCGCGTGGTGCGCCAGCTGGGCCGGCCCGACGTGGCGCGCGACGTGCTGGAGGGCCTGATGATCGACCGCGGCCTGCGCCGCGCCTACGCGCGCGCGGCCACCGACGAGGCGGAGTTCGCGGTGGCTGAGCCGTTCGCCGCCGACGCCCGCGTGGACCTCACCGACCTGCCCACCTTCACGATCGACCCGCCCGACGCGCGCGACTTCGACGACGCGATCTCGGCACGCCGGATGAAGAAGGGCGTGCTGCGCGTGTGGGTGCACATCGCCGACGTGACGGCCTACGTCCGGCCCGGCGGGGCGCTCGAGCGCGAGGCCTACCGGCGCGCCACCAGTGTGTACGTGCCGGGCTCCGTCGAGCCGATGCTGCCCGAGGTGCTCTCCAACCGGGCCTGCAGCCTGCGGCCGGGGGAGGAGCGCCACGCCGTCACGCTCGAGATAGACCTGGCCGGCGCGGAGGTACGGCGCACGGTCTTCCACCGCTCGCGGATCCGCAGCGACGCGCGGCTGACCTACGACCAGGTCGACAAGGTCTTCGCCGGACAGGAGCGCGCCGCGGAGCCGTGGGGCGAGCCCCTTGCCGTGGCGCGCGAGGCCGCCGCGGCGCTGGCCGACGTGCGCGACTCGCTGCAGCTGGGCGGCGCGCCCGAGCCGGTCTTCGAGTTCGACTCCGGCGGGCACGTGACCGGGGTGCGCCACGAGTCGGAGACGGAGTCCCACCGCCTGATCGAGCAGCTGATGGTGCTGGCAAACGAGGAGGTGGCCGCCTACCTCGAGGATCACAAGCTGCCCACGCTTTACCGGGCGCACGAGCGCCCCGATCCCGACTCCGTCGAGTTCCTCCTGGAGCAGCTGGCTAGCCTGGACCTGCCCACGCCGCCCGCGCCGAAGCAGATGAGCCCGCAGCAGGCGGCCGACGTGGTCACCGAGGCGTCGAAGCTCGTGGCGCGCGAGGCCGACGAGCGCCAGGCGCCGCGCATCCTCGTGCTGCGCGCGTTGAAGCAGGCCTACTACTCGCCGAAGAACCTCGGCCACGCCGGACTCAACAGCGCGCGCTACGTCCATTTCACCTCGCCGATCCGGCGCTGGCCGGACGTGATCGCCCACCGCTCGCTGCTGCAGGGGCTCGGCATCGACAGTGCGGCGCTGCCATCGCATGACCTCGGCGAGGCCGGCGAGGTCTGCTCCACCGTGGAGCGCGAGGCCATGAAGATCGAGCGCGACGCCGACGACGTCTGCCTTGCCTTCCTGCTCGAGCGCCGCCTGGCGGAGGCGCGCGCGTCGGAGGACCCGACGTTCGAAGGCGAGGTGGTCGGCCTGATCGAGAAGGGCGCCTTCGTGCGTTTCGGCGACGAGGGCTTCGAGGGCATGCTGCCGGTCAGGCGCCTGCGCGGCTGGTGGACGCTGAACGAGGTGGGCACCGCCCTCGAGGCCGAGGGCTCGGGGCGGCGGCTGCGACTCGGCGACACCGTCGAGGTCACGGTGGACCGCGTGGAGACCGCGCGCGGGCGCGTGGACCTCTCGCCGGCTGGGGCATACTCGGACAATGGCTAAGAAGGGCAAGCGCAAGGCCGCGCCGGGCGACGTGGCCACCAACCGGCAGGCGTCGTTTCGCTACAACCTGCTCGACCGCTGGGAGGCCGGAATCCAGCTTCAGGGCTCGGAGGTGAAGTCGATCCGCGACGGAGGGGTGCAGCTGAAGGACGCCTACGCCGAGCTGCGCGACGGCGAGGTCTGGCTCCAGAACATGCACATCGCGCCCTACAAGCCGGCCGCGCAGGACAACCACGAGCCCGAGCGCCCGCGAAAGCTCCTGCTGCACAAGCGCGAGATCGAGCGGCTGATCGGCAAGACGGCCGAGAAGGGCCTGACGCTGGTGCCGACCCGGGTCTACTTCAAGGGCCCGCGCGCGAAGGTCGAGATCGCGCTGGCGCGCGGCAAGGACGTGAGGGACAAGCGGCGCTCGCTGAAGGAGCGCGAGCAGAAGCGCGAGATCGACCGGGCGCTCAGCGAGCGCTACTAGACGTCGGAGAAGCTGCGCGCGATGTGGGTGAGGTCCATGCCCACGGCCAG
>DAIMGB010000013.1:0-13194 GCA_036724195.1 Thermoleophilaceae bacterium | reverse complement strand
GAGCCCAGGGCGGGGGAGGCAGATCGTCGCCGCGGTGCTCCGCCGTGCCGTGCGGCCTGTGGCGGCGGCGGAGGGCCACGACGAGCCCGCCGAGCAGCATCAGCAGGGCGATGGTCCATAGGAACGGGGCTGCCCCGGACCCGCCGTCGCCCGGCGCTGAGCCGCTCCACGGTGGCGCGGAAGCGGCGCTCGCCGACCTGGCGGCGCCGCCGGTCCGCGCGGCTCTCGCGGGTCACCAGGAAGCCCACCACAGCGCTACCTGCCGTTAGCGCACGCACCGGTCAGAGACTAGGACCGGAACCGGCGTGTCAAGGCACAACCGGCCGCGCCTGTGGCTTTGCGACGGTGTTTGGCGTCCGGAAAGGGTGGAGAGAGGGGACGGACAACCAACTCAGCAACGAGCGCCACATGCAACATGCGGGCAGGGGAGTGGCGTTCGGCTGTAGGTTCGGACGACGGTCGCCGATGTTCACGGTAGTAGAGGAGCAAAAGGAGCAGACTGCCCGCGCAGATGACAGGGATTGGCCGGAAGAAGCAGGTTCGCCTGGGGGGGTTTACGCGCTCGAGCCTGGAAGAGCAGGCCGCTGCGCGCGGGATCGCCGTGAGCGCCCTGCTGCACCAGGCGATCGTGTACTACGCCGCCGACCGCGGCAGTGGCCGCCCCGGGCGGCGCCTGCCGCGCTTCCCCTCGGGCGCCTCGAGTGCGAGCGAGGACGCGATCGAGGTGGAGCTGAGCGACGACGACTGGGCGACGCTGGCGGAGGAGGCAGAGGGGGAGCAGAACGCCGACGAGGAGCGCCTGCTCGAGCACGTGGTGCTCTATTACTTTGCCGACGTCGAGTCCGGGAGGATCGCCGCGCGGATTCTCAGATCACTTGAAGATCTGCCGGAAGAGAGCGACTAGACGCACCGTTAGTCGGGGGATGGCCCAGGTTGACGCGCGGCCCGAACAAATCATCCGGAGCTACCTCGAGTCGCAAGAGGGTCCGGTGGAGGCTCACATCCTCCACATCAAGGAGACCTTCGAGATCGATGATCTCTCCGCGGACAACCTCGCGCGTGTAGCCACCGCGCTCGAACAGGCGAGCATCGGCGTAGACCCGCCGCTGAGCAGCGTGCCGGCGGACGGCATGCTGATGCTTACCCTCCGCAACGGCCACTCCGCCGTGTTGGGGACCAACGGCAGCGACCCGGTCGCACGCTCGCGCTTCGCCAAGCAGCCGCGCTTCCCACGCCGGAGGCGCCGCGCCAAGCCGGCCAAGCCGGTCAAGGTCAAGCAGCCCGCCAAGCTCAGCGAGGAGGCCGTGGCCGCTCGCGAGCTGCTCAAGAAGGCCCTCATGGAGGGCACGGGCGGCGACCGCGTGCGCGAGGCCATGTCCGCGCTCGAGGGCGCGGCGGCAAACCCCGAGGACACGCTTGTGGCCATCACCGACCTGCTGCCCAAGTTCGGCGCCGAGGCCGAGCGCCGGCTGAAGGAGTCCGAGCAGGCCCTCAAGGCCGCCCGGGCCTCCAGGGAGCAGGTGGCAGAGCGCCTCACGGGGCTCGACACGGGCCTGGGCAAGCTCGTCGAGCGCGAGGGCACGCGAGCCAAGGATCTGGACGCGACCGGCAAGAGCACGCAGGCGCTCTCCAAGGAGTCCGAGGAGAAGGTCGCGGCAGCGCGCCGCGGGCTGCTCGAGGAGATCGCCGCTCAGCCCTGGCGCGCCGACCTGAAGCAGCGCTTCGATGAGCTCGGGGCCGCCTCCAGCAAGCTTCTGGAGGCGCGCAAGCAGGAGGTCGCGCAGACCTCGGCGCGCGAGCAGCAGTCGAGCGCCGCCAGCGCCAAGGTCGTAGGTGCGCGCGAAGCGGTCGAGGCGGCGCTGTCCGACCCGAACGCGCGCGGCCAGCTCGAGCAGCGAGTTTCCACCCTGCGCGAAGCCGAGAAGGCCGAAGTCCAGGCCGAAGCGGCGCTCAAGGAGGCCCGCACGCACCTGGCCGGCGCGATCGACACGGCGTCGAACGGACTGAACGCCGCGCGCGAGCGGCTGGGCCAGGCGCTCGCGACTGAGCACGATGAGCAGCTGCGCGCCCGGCTGGAGCTGCTCGGCAAGTCGCAGAGCGAGTCCATACAGGCGCTCCAGCAGCAGCTGGGCGCGCTCACCGAGAAGCTGAATGGCGATGCCGAGGCCCCGCAGCAGCTGCGCACCACGGCTGCCGAGGCGCTCCGCATCGTGCGGACCGGCGGCGAGGGCGACGCCTCCGGCCCCGCCAACGTGGAGGCCGCCATCGCGTCGAATCGGTCCGCGCTCGAGGCGCTGCGGCCGATCGACGAGTTGCTGCAGGTGCGCGCGCAGATCGCCGCCGGGGTGCTGGAGCGGCTGTCCAGCTCGGAACGGCGCGTGGCCGAGCTCGAGGAGCAGGCGAAGACCGACAACGCGGACCTGGCCGAGCGCGCCGACGCGCTGGAGCGGGGTCGCCAGGCGGCCGCGGTGGCCGACAAGCGTCGCGCCGAGCTCGAGAGCGAGCTGGGGCAGCGCCACAAGGAGCTTCAGGCCGCGCGCGAGGAGGCCCAGAAGGCGTTCGCGCGCTTCGGCGAGGCCGAGGTGGACGCGAAGGATCTGCGCGATCGGCTCTCCAAGGCCGGCAAGTCCGCCAAGTCCGCCAAGGCGCCGGCCGCGCAGCCGCGCAAGGACGACGGGCAGGACCAGCGGATCGCCGAGCTTCAGGCGGCACTGGAACAGCGCACCACCGAGCTTGAGCAGGCACAAAAGGCCGCGACCGGCGACGCGAGCGTCGAGCTGAAGCGCCAGCTGGCCGCACAAGAGGCGGAGCTGGAGCGCGTTCGGCGCCAGGAGCGGGTCGCGCGCAAGCAGGCGGAGCGCCTGTCGCGACAGCTCGGGGCTTCCGGCGGTGCCGGCGGAGCCGAGCCCAGCCAGCGCCGCAGGTCTCAGGAGGGCCAGCTGATGGAAGCCGTGGACTCGGTCAAGCGCGCCCTGCTGGTGAGCATGGAGCCGCCCGCCGGAACGCCGGCGCCCGAGCAGCGCCCGGACGACCAGCGTCAGCAGTAGCGCCCCCGCGGGGCTACTCGCCTAGAGCTTGTTGGAGAGAGTGACCGGGCCCGCCTCGAGCTCGATCAGGGCCGCCCGCAGCGCCTTGCGGCCGCGGTGGTGCAGGCCGTGGATCGCGCCCTCGGTCTTGCCCAGCGTGTCGGCGATCTCGGTGGGCGAGAGGCCGCCGATGTGGCGCAGCACGAGAACCTCGCGCTGCTCCTCGGGGAGCTGGTCGAGCGCAGCGCGCATCGACTGCGAGCGCTCGAAGCCGATCTGGTCGTCGCGCTCCTCGGTGGCTCGCACCTCTTCGACCGGGATCTGCCGGCGAGCACGGATGTGGTCGAGCGCCGCATTCCGCGCCACGCGCAGGATCCATGCCGAGAACGGCACGTCCCGCTCTTCGTAGCGCACGATCGAGTGCATGAGCTTGGCGAACATCGTCTGGGTGATGTCCTCCGCGTCGTGCGGGTCCCTGACGATGCTGTTGACGTAGCCGTACACGTCGTCGGCGTAACGCACGTACAAGTAGTGCATTGCGCTGGTGTCGCCTTCCTTGGCGCGTGCGATGGCCCGCCGGACGAGATCCAGGCTCTCCGTCGGTTCCTTAGTTGTGCGGGTGAAGCGCCGGCTTCGTGAAAAGCCTGCGTCTCCCCGCCTAGCGTGCGCCTGCCCTGCCACAGATGCCTCCAAGAGTTGCGAGTCGCGAGCGGAGATAGGAAACGATGACGTCCCTAGCTATAGCGGCGATTGGCCGGTTCCGCAAGGAATCCGTGCGGATTGGTAACAGGATGGCGGTGTGGCCGCTCTAGTGAACGGAGACTTCGGCGCCCTCCCCGACGTTGAGCCGAAGGGCGCGTGGGAGCCGGAAGTCGCGGAAGACGTGGGCGTTCGGACCGATCACGCTGCCCTCGAGCCGCTCCCCGAGGTGGGTCACACGCGAGCCCGAGAGGATGATCGAGTGCTCGACCTCGGCCCCGTCGATGATCACGTTGTCCCCGATGGCGCTGTAGGGGCCGACGTAGGCGTTCATCAGATGGGCGCCGGCGCCGATCACGGCCGGGCCCCTGACCACGGCGGACTCGAGCCGGGCCGTCGGATGGATCTCCACCGCTCCCTGGACGTCGCTTTCACCCTCGAGCGAGCCGGCGGGAACGTCGCGCCGCAGGCCCTGGAGCGCGAAGCGGTTGGCCTCGAGCAACCCGCTCGGGTTGCCGCGCATGCGAAACCAGTCGTCCGCCCAGCGTGCCTCGAGGCGGCCGCCCCCGTCGGCCATGCGCCGCGCCAGGGCCACCAGCTCCATGTCGTGGGTGGCGCTCGCGGGCAGGGCGCCGGCGCACTCCGCCGCGGCCGGTCCGAGCACGGCCAGGCCGGCGGGGGACCAGTGGCCGGCCCCGGGGGCGAGCCCCGGCAGCGCCGCGAGGTGCCCGTTCAGGTGGTGCACCGTTCCGTTCTGCGCCTCGCGCTCGCTTACGAGCAGCAGCGCGTCGTGGTCGTTCGCCCCGGCGGCCCGCAAATGCTGGTCGAGGTCGCGGCCCAGGCTGTCGGCGAATTGCACGAGAACGTGCACAGGCCCGTAGATGCTCCGCGCCTCCGCGAGCGCGCCCGCAAGGGTGAGCTGGTCGAAGGTCGTCATGCGCAGCTCCGGGCCCTGGCCCTCCACGCCCTCGGTCACGCTCTCGACCATGGGCGCCAGCCGGGCGTCGGCCGCGAACAGGATCGACTCGATGCCCGCGGCCTCGAGCGAGTCGATCACGTGCAGCAGGAGGGGGCGGTTCGCCACGAGCGCGAAGGGAGCGGGCTTGCCGCCGGCGAGGGAGTGGCCGTTCGATCCGTTCGACCCGTTCGCGGGCGGCCCGCCCGCGGGCTGCGGGGACACCAGCACCACCGCGGTTGTGACCGTTGCAACCATTTACACGGGATTAACTCCCGAACCTACCGCGATCTGACACGAGCGGGCCCCGGGAAAGGTCGGAACTTCGGAGGATTGAATTTCCGCTCGAAGACGCCAGAAGTTCGTGGCGGGACTCCGCGTTTGTTACTGAGCATGCGTAGACCGCGTTTTGGACACGGGCCTGGAGGCAAGCGCGAGATCGAGCATCTCCTCGCGGATCTGACCCATGAGGATCTCGAGGAGGACGAGAACGGGCTGGTCGACCTGGGCGCCGAGCGGCGCGCGGACGCCGCCATCGCCCTCGCGGAGCTGGGCGACCCGGCGGCGATCGAGCCGGTGCGGGCGCGCCTCGACGACCCCGAGCCGATCGTCCGGCAGGCCGCGGTGCAGGCCCTGGCCGCGCTCGACCCCGAAGCTCCCGACTACCTGATCCATGCCGTCATCTCGTGGCCCGCGCCGCCCTTCGGCGATGCGCGCCTCGAGGCACTGAGCCTGCTTCAGCAGCTCGACGACGGCACGGTTCCCGAGCGCATGGTGCAGGCCGTCGCCCACAGCAACGGCTCGACAGTGCTCGACGGGATCACGCGCGAGTCGATCGTCAGGCTCACGAACAACGGCGGCGAGAACGGCGCGAGGCCCGCGGACATCGTGGCGCTGACGATGGACCTCTTGAGGGAAGCCGACGGGAACCGCAGGCACCTGGAGATCGTCCTGGCCTGGCTCGGCGACCACAGCGTGGACGACCTGGTCGACGCGCTCGGCGATCCCGAGCTGCGCGAGAGCGCCGCGACCGTGCTCGGAGCCTTGAAGGACTCTCGCGCCGTGCCCGGCCTCGTGCTGTCGCTCGACGACGAGCGGCCAGACGTACGGCTCGCGGCCGCGTGGGCGCTCGGCGAGATCAGGGACGTCCGCGCCGTGGAGGGCCTGATCCGGGCGGTCTCAGACGCGGATTATGAAGTGCGACGCCAGGCCCAGGAGGCGCTCGACGCGCTCGGGACCATCGGCGTGGTGGCTGGCGTGTCCGCCGTTTTGCAACTTGTGATGGACAAGGGTCCACAACAGCTGCCGAGCCCACGGGAGGATTGACTTATGACTGGCATTTGTCCACCGTCGGGTGTACATTCGGTTTTCTAATGGTCACGGAAGCTCAAACAATGTATGTCCCGCCCCAGATCGAGGACTACGGAACCCTCGAGGAGCTGACGGCGGACATCTCACTGCTTTCCCCGCACGGGATCGGCGGCACGATCGCCACGGTCACCGGGCCCCTGGGCGGCGGTGCACCCGGCGGCGGCAGCCAGGGAGTGCAGCACGTGCACAACGCCGGCTCGGGCGACGTCGGCAATCTCAACAGCGGCGGCGGTGGCGGCGCGCCCGCCGGCGACGTGAGCCCCGGCTCTGCCGGTGGCGGAGCCGGCAACGGGGGTGCCGGTGCTGGTGCCGGCGGTGCCGCTGCCGGCGGCCATGCCGCGCAGCTGCCCTTCACGGGCTTCCCCGCAGCGTTCGCGGGCGCCGTTGGCGGCGTCATGGCGGCGTCCGGCGCGGCCATTCGCCGCGCTCTGCGGCCAAGCCGCTGAGCACTCTTTCTACTCCGAGCTAGCTCGGCACTAGAAGGACGCGACTTCGCGCGTTGTTCCCCCAGGGGACGTGCGCGCAATGACTCAGGACAGCCAACAGCTCGATCCGGTGGGGCGCACGGCGCCGCTGCCCCTCCAGGGGCATGGCCGGCGCCGCAGGCTCACCCTCAGCCGCGAGCTCCTGAACCGGGTGCTGCTCGGGGCCGCCGACCTGGTGTCGGCGGCGCTTGCCCTGCTGCTCGCCGTCCAGGTGCTGGGCGACGACCGCCTCAACAGCGTCGCGCTGGCGGTGGTGCCCACGGTGCTTCTTATCAGCAAGGCCGCCGGGCTCTACGACCGCGATGAGCCGCTGCTGCGGCGCGCCACCCTCGACGAGGCCGGCGCGCTGTTCCGGGTCGCGACGTTCTACACGTTCGTGATCTGGCTCCTGCAGGACTTCTTCATCGTCGGAAGGGGCGCATTCGGCAGCGACCAGCTGCTCACGCTCTGGGCCCTCCTCTTCGGCGGGATCCTGGCCGCGCGCGCCGTTGCGCGGCGGCTGGCCCGCGCCCTTGCCCCCGAGGAGCGTTGCCTGCTGCTGGGCGCGGATACCGCCGCGCGGTCGGTGGAGCGCAAGCTCGCCGAGTGCCGCTCGGCGAATGCCCGCCTGGTGGCGCAGATCCCCTTCTGGGACCGCCATCCAGAGCAGCCGGGCGAGGTGGAGGCGGCATGGCAGGAAGCCCTCCCGATGCTGGTGGAGGAGCACGCGATCGACCGTGTGATCCTCGCTCCGAGCCGCACCGACGGCGAGGTGGTCGTGGATGCGATCAGCTCCATCAGGGCCATGGGCGTGAAGGTCAGCGTGCTGCCTCGCCTGCTGGAGGTGGTGGGGTGGTCAGTGGAGCTGGACGAGCTGGATGGAGTCACGCTGCTCGCCGTTCACCGCTACGGGCTGTCGCGCTCCTCGCGCGCGCTCAAGCGGGGGGTCGACCTGGTCGGGAGCGTCCTGGGCCTCATCATCCTGGCGCCGCTCTTCGCCGCCGTGGCCGTCGCCACACTGCTCGACACCCCTGGCCCCGTGTTCTTCCGGCAGCGGCGAATGGGCCGGGACGACGAGCACTTCGAGATGCTCAAGTTCCGCACCATGGTCGAGGGCGCGCACCTCATGCGGGCCGAGCTCGAGCCCCACAACGAGTCGGAGGGGCTCTTCAAGATCGCCGACGACCCGCGCATCACCCGGATCGGCAGGCTGCTCAGGCGGAGCTCGCTGGACGAGCTCCCGCAGCTGTGGAACGTCCTGCGCGGCGAGATGAGCCTGGTGGGCCCGCGCCCGCTCGTGATCGAGGAGGACGCCCTGGTGGAGGGCTGGCGGCGCGGGCGCCTGCTGGTGCGGCCGGGCATGACGGGCCTGTGGCAGATCTACGGGTCCGCTCGGATCCCGCTGCAGGAGATGGTCAAGATCGACTACCTCTACGGCGCCAACTGGTCACTCTGGCTCGATGCCAAGGTGCTGCTGCGCACCGTGCCCTTCGTGCTCTCGCGCCGAGGCCTATGAGGCCGACAGGGCAAGCAGCGCCGCCCTCGCCGTGGCGACGGCGAGCGTCTCTTCGAAGGAGATAGGCGGCTCGCCGCGCGTGCGCGCGGCCTCGTAGAAGCTCTCGATCAGCGAGCGCAGACCGGAGTAGGCGGGCTCCTGTCGCCGGGCGCGCGCGGTGAGGTTGGTGGCCGCCGCGGCGGCGCGGCGCCCCGCCAGCGAGAACGGCCGCAGCGCCTTGCCGGCGCGGGTCGGGCGGCCGCGCTCCACGAACGCGTAGCCGTGGAAGTGATCGAGCTCGATGGTGCCCTCTGAGCCGATCAGGCGCAGCTCGTTGCGGGTCGGGCGCCCGCCCATGCTCACGCAGATGGACACCGTGGTCTCCCCGGCGGCCCCGGCGGCGCGCAGCTCCCCGGCGGCCAGCCGAGCGCCGGACCAGCGCAGGCTTGCCAGCCCGCCCGGCAGCGCCCGCTCCAGGGCCGCGAGGGGGTGGGGGAGGATGTCGGCCGCGATGGCGTCGGCCTCGGCCGGCTTCCCTTCGGCCCCCGCGGAACACATGGTCGCCTCGATGTGGCGCCAGGGCCCTAGCGACGGGGCCGTTCGCTCGAGCAGCCGGAAGCCGGGTTGGTAGAGGTACTGGTGGACGGGGCAGAGGAGCCGGCCCGCGGCGCGCGCGCGCTCGACGAGCTCCTCCGTTGCGGCGACATCCGAGGCCAGGGGCTTCTCCACGAGCACGTCCGCGCCGCCAGCGAGCGACTCGAGGACCAGCTCGGGGTGCGACTCCGTGGGCGTGCAGACGTGCACCACGTCGATCCGCTCGGCCTCGAGGGCCTCCGAAAGGCGCTGGAAGCTTGGGGCCGGCCCGTGCGCGGCCGCGAGCCGGCCCGCCGCCCCGGAATCGGGGTCCACGACCGCCACAACCGAGCCCCCCGCACGCGCAAGCGCGTGAGCGTGCCAGCGGCCCATCAGGCCGGCACCCACCACGGCCGCCCTGACCGTCACCGAGGCATCACGCAGCGCTCACGCTACCAACGCCGCCGCGGGTGAGTTTTGAGCCTGTCAACCCGTTACTTGGCCAGTTGGCACGAACAATCGACATTGCGCTCCCCTCGGGGGCGCTGGCAGGCAAGGCGCAGTCCCGGCGGCGGCGCTTCGAGCGCGGTCGCCGGCCTGACGGCTTCGACTTCGGGGGCGCGCCGCCGCGGATGGCCAAGCGCGACGCGCTCTACCGCCGCAGCCTGGCGGCGGGCGACATCCTGGCCGCGGCCTTCGCCTTGATCGTGGGGCCGCTCGTCTTCGAGGGCACCCTGCCGCAGCCGCTCCTGCTCGCCGGCCTGCCGCTCGTGGTGGTGGCCGGCAAGATCAGCGGCCTCTACGACCACGACGAGTACCGACTGCGCCGCACCACGCTCGACGAGGTGCCGGCCCTGTTCCAGGCTGCCACCGCCTACAGCCTGCTGGTGCTGGTGGGCGGCGAGCTGCTGGTGACCTTCTCGCTCGATCACGGCGTCCTGGTCGCCCTCTGGAGTCTGCTGTTCCTCTCGCTGACGATGACTCGGGTCGCGGTGCGCTGGTTCCTGGCGCACGGTGGGCGGACCGAGCGCTGCCTCGTGCTGGGCGACGCGTCGGCCGCCTCGCGGCTCAGCCGCAGCTTCGAGGTGACCGGGTCGGTGCGCGCCGAGGTGGTGGGCCGGCTTCCGCTGGAGCAGCGAGGCAGCGACCCCGACAGCTCGGCGGCGCTCGCGCCGATCGAGGAGGTCTTGAACCAGGAGCGGATCGACAGGGTCGTGATCGCCTCCCGCCGCGGCGACTCCGAGCTGATGGTGAGCGTGGTCCGCCTGGTGAAGAACCTCGGAGTCAAGGTGAGCGTGCTGCCTGGCCTGTTCGAGGCTGTCGGCTCGTCCGCCAGCGTCGACGAGGTCGACGGCCTGCTCCTGCTCGGCCTGCGTGAGGAGCAACTGACGAGGACCGCGAGGCTGCTGAAGCGAACCGTCGACATCGTCCTGGGCGGAGTGCTGCTGGTGTTCACCGCGCCCGTGATGGCCGCGACCGCGCTCGGCGCCGCGAGGACGCCGGGGCCGCTGCTCCTGCGTGAGGAGTTCCTGGACCGCCACGGGCGGCCCTTCGAGATGCTGAGCTTCCGGACGAAGCTGCGCCGCTTCGGCGTGCACGCGCTTCCGCGGCTGGTCAGCGTCCTGCGCGGCCAGCTCAGCCTGGTCGGCCCGCATCCGCGCCCCGTGGTGCGCGGGAAGGCCCCGGACGGCCCGGCGTTCCCCGACCTGTCACCCGGCCTGACCGGCCTCTGGCGCCTCCGCGGCAGCGCCCAGTCGCCGGAGGAGCTCCCGACCCTCGACTACCTCTACGCGGCGAACTGGTCGCTCTGGCTCGACGTGAAGATCATGCTCCGCACCGCGGTGGCGCTGGCGCGGGGACGGCGTGGCCTCGAGCCGCAATCGGTGGGCGCGAGGCAGCGCCTCTGGAGCGCCGGAATGAGCCGGATGCCGAGCCGGCGCTTCCAGCGCAACGGCAACGGCAACGGGCACGTCGCCGGGGACAACGGCTGGGCCGAAGTCGACAGCGGTGTGCCGTCGCACACCAACGGGAACGGGAACGGGAACGGGCACGCCAACGGGGCCAAGCACACCAACGGCAACGGCTCGGCGAAGGCCAACGGCAAGGCCACCCCGAGCAGGGCGCCCGCCGGCGCCGCCGCCGTGGCCACCGTGCCGGTGGCGCTCGACCGGACGCCCGCACGCAGGCACCTACCGGTGCGGCCGGTCAGGCTCAGCGCGGTCGTGCCCGCCACGAACCAGCCACGCACACTCGATCAGTGCCTGGCCGCGCTTCGCGGCGCCCGCGACGGCCCCGACGAGATCGTCGTGGTGGAGGACCCGAAGCTCGGTGGCCCCGCGGCCGCCCGCAACGAGGGCGCGAGCCGCGCGAGCGGCGACGTGCTCGTGTTCGTGGACGCCGACGTGGTGGTGCACCAGGACGCCTTCAGCCGCATCAGGGCGCTGTTCGAGCGCGATCCCGGGCTGACCGGCGTATTCGGCTCCTACGACGACGGCCTGCTCACCAATGGCCGTGTGGCGATCTTCCGCAACGTCCTGCACCACCACGTCCACCACTCCAAGCCCGGCGTGGCGGACACGTTCTGGTCGGGCCTCGGAGCGGTGCGGCGCCAGGACTTCCTCGACTGCGGCGGCTTCGACCCCGAGCGCTTCCCGTACCCGTCGGTGGAGGACATCGACCTGGGCATGCGGCTGACGGCGCGCGGGGCGCGGATCGTGCTGAACCCGCGCATCCAGGGCACGCACCTGAAGGACTGGCACCTCAGGGAGATGCTGTACTCGGACTTCTCACGCCGGGCCGTGCCGTGGGTAGGGCTGCTCACCGAGCGCCGCGGCGCACCACGCTCGACCCTCAACCTCGGCTGGCGCCACCGCGCGAGCGCGGCCTCCGCCGTGATCGGGGTTGGCGCACTGGTCGCGCGCCGACCGAAGGTGGCAGCGGGGGCCGCCGTCTCGCTCTTCGGCCTCAACAGCTCCTTCTACGTCCTCCTGGCGCGGCGCTACGGCGTTCGGACCACGGTGGCGGCGATGTTCCTGCACCTGGTCCACCACCTCATTTCGGTGGCGGGTGTGCCGGTGGGCATCCTGGCGCGCCTCAACGAGAAGCGCGGCGGCCGCTCCCTGGGCCACCGGTGAGCGCGGCGGAGGGGGTCCGCATCCGCGCGTTCTCGAGCGGCGCCGTTCGAGAGAAGGCCGCCCAGCGCGGCCCGAGGCGCTATCTCGCGGGTGGCTGGGCGGAAGACACCCTGCCGGTGAACTTCTTCCTGGTGGAGCACGAGCGGGGGCTCTGCCTGTTCGACACGGGGCAGAGCGCCGCCGCCGCCAAGCCCGGCTACATACCGCGCTGGCATCCCTTCATGCGCCTCTCGCGCTTCGAGCTCACCGCTTCGGACGAGGCGGGGGCGCAGCTGCGCGGACTCGGGCACGACCCGGGGGACGTGCGCTGGGTGGTGCTTTCCCACCTGCACACCGACCACGTGGGCGTGATCGAGCCCTTCTCGAACGCCGAGATCCTGGTCACGCGAACCGAGTGGGATCGCTTCCCCGGAGTCGCGGGCCGAATCCGCGGCTACCTCCCTCAGCACTGGCCCGCAGGCGTGGAGCCCAGGCTGGTCGATTTCAACGACAGCCCACCGGTGGGGCCTTTCGCCGGCTCGCTCGACCTCGCGAAGGACGGCACCCTGCTGCTCGTGCCGCTCCCACTCCCAGGGCATACGCCCGGGCACATGGGCCTGCTGGTCACGGGACCGGCGGGCTCCTTCCTCCTCGCCGGCGATGCCGCCCACTCGACCCGGGAGTTCGCGGAGAGCCACCCGCGCTGGCACGAGTTCTGCCGTGAGCAGCCCGCTGTTCCGCTGCTGGCGCACGATTCGGACGCCGCCACCCTCGTCGCGTAGCGATGGACGGCGCCGCTGACCGACTGATGCGGTTCCTCGGGGCCCGGGCGACCGCGGGGTTCACGAGGTTCGGCTACTCCCCCCGGATGACTGCGGAGGCCAAGCGCGAGGCGGAGTGGTGGCTTCGCGCGCGGGGGGAGGCGTTGAGCAAGCGCGTCGGCCTGCTGTCCGGCTGGGGCGTGGTGTGGACCGGCCCGGGCGTCGCGGAGCTGGTCCCGATCGAGGTGCCGCTGGCGGGTCCGGGCGAGGTGACCGTCGAGGTGATCGCGAGCGCCGTCAGCCCCGGAACCGAGAGGGCCTACTACCTCCGCCTGCCGGGCACGGGCGGGTTCTTTCCCCTCCGGCCGGGGTATTCCGCCGCCGGGCTCGTGCGGGCCGCCGGGGACGGCGTGTCGGGCGTCTCGGCCGGCGACCTGGTGGCGGTCACGGGACTCACGCACTCGTCCGTCGGCACGATTCCGGCTCGCTCGGTCCACAAGGTGCCGGCCGGCGTCCCGGCCGAAGACGCGGCAATGGTGCAGCTTGGAGTGATCGCAGCACAGGGCATCCGCCAGGCGTCGATCGGCCCCGGGGACCATGTGGTCGTCCTGGGCGCAGGCCTGATCGGCGCTCTGGCCCAACGCCTGGCGCTTGCCGCCCGCGCGGGGGAGACGACCGTGACAATGGCGCCACGCGCCTATGCGACCGCGGTCCAGGCCGCCGGGGCGATTGCGCTG
>DAIMGB010000012.1:543-13219 GCA_036724195.1 Thermoleophilaceae bacterium | reverse complement strand
TTCGCCATCCCGATCAACACCGCCAAGCAGCTGCTGCCGCGGCTCGAGAAGGGCGGCCAGATCCAGCGCGCCTACCTCGGCGTCGAGATGGCCCCGGTCACCGCCCAGATCGCCAAGCAGCTGAACCTCCCGGTCAAGCAGGGCGCGCTGATCCAGTCCGTGGTAGCCAACGGCCCCGCAAAGAAGGCCGGCCTGCGCGGCGGCAGCGGCTCGACCGGCGGGATCGCCGCCGGCGGCGACCTGATCGTGAAGGTGGCCGGCCGCGACGTGAAGACCCCTGACGACGTGGCCAACGCCATCGCCGGCAAGAGGCCCGGCGACAAGGTCTCGGTGGAGTACTACCGCGGCAACGACAGGAAGACCGCCAGCGTCACGCTCGGGAAGCGCCCCGCGAAGCTGCAGAACAGCTCTTCGGGCGGTGGCGGCAACGGCTTGATCCCGCTGCCCTAAGCGGCAAGCAGCCGGCTTGGCCGGGTGCGCGCCGATGATCGAGTCCGCTGTCGCCCTGCGAGTATCTGGGGGGTGTTTGGCGAAGCCAATGTGGGGGGGCGACAGCCCCCCCGGACCGAAGTGAAGATCTGCGGCATCGCGAATGCCGACGACGCCCGGCTGGCGGCCGAGCACGGCGCCTGGGCCCTAGGGATGATCTTCTGGCCGCAGAGCCCGCGGCGCTGCGAGGTCGAGGAGGCCGAGGCGATCGGGGCCGAGCTCAAGCGCGAGCTGGAGCTGACCGGCGTGTTCGTGAACGCCTCGCTCGACCACGTCGCGGACACCGCCGAGCGGGCCGCGCTGACGATCCTGCAGCTGCATGGCGACGAGGGCCCGGCCTACTGCCGCGAGGCGGCTCGCCGCACCGGCTGCCGGGTGATGAAGGCGGCCCGCGTGCGGGGGCCGGCGGACATCACCGCGCTGCGCGCCTTCGGCACCGACTTCCACCTGCTGGACGCCTACGTGCCGGGCAGCCCCGGCGGCACGGGCGAGAGCTTCAACTGGGACCTGGCGCGGCGCCACCGCGGTCCCGCCCCGGTGGTGCTCTCCGGCGGCCTGACCCCTGACAACGTCGCGCAGGCCATCGAGGTGGCCGCGCCGTTCGCCGTGGACACCGCCAGCGGCACCGAGGCCGAGCCCGGCCGCAAGGACCCCGCCAAGCTGACCTCGTTCTTCCGGGCGGTCGCCGCCGCCGACGAGCGCCTGGCCCCGATGAGCGCATGAGCACGCCCGCGATCGAGCGGCGCTTCGGCCCCTACGGCGGCCGCTACGTGCCCGAGACGCTGATCCCCGCGCTCGACGAGCTCGAGCGTGAGTGGCTCGAGGCGCGCTCGGACCCCACCTTCCAGGACGAGCTGGCCGCACTGCTGCGCGACTTCGTGGGCCGTCCCAGCCCGCTCTACCGCGCCGGCCGGCTCTCGGACCTGACCGGCGGCGAGGTCTACCTGAAGCGCGAGGACCTGGTGCACACCGGCGCGCACAAGATCAACAACGCGGTCGGCCAGGCCCTGCTGGCCAAGCGCATGGGCAAGACGCGCGTGATCGCCGAGACGGGCGCCGGCCAGCACGGCGTGGCCGCGGCCACCGCCTGCGCGCTGCTCGACCTGGAGTGCGTGGTCTATATGGGCACCGAGGACATGCGGCGCCAGCGCCCGAACGTCGACCGCATGGGACTGCTGGGCGCGGAGGTGGCGCCGGTCGAGGCCGGAGCCCGCACGCTCAAGGAGGCGGTCAGCGAGGCGATCCGCGACTGGGTGGCGAACTCGGACACCACCCACTATGTGATCGGCTCGGCAGTCGGCCCCGCGCCCTACCCGGCGCTGGTGCGAGACCTGCAGCGCGTGATCGGCGACGAGGCGCGCGCCCAGATCGTGGAGACCACGGGCGGGTTGCCGAACCGCGTGATCGCCTGCGTGGGGGGCGGCTCCAACGCGATCGGCACCTTCGTCGCCTTCGTCGACGATCCGGACGTGGAGCTGATCGGCGTCGAGGCCGCCGGCGAGGGCCTCTCAACGCGCCGCCACTCGGCGCCCCTCACCACAGGTGCGCGCGGGATCCTGCACGGCGCGCTGTCGGCGGTGCTCCAGGACGAGGAGGGCCAGATCCTCGAGGCCCACTCGGTCTCGGCCGGCCTCGACTATCCGGGCTCGGGCCCCGAGCACGCCCAGCTGCGCGACAGCGGCCGCGCGCGCTATGTGGCGGTGTCCGACGAGGACGCGGTGGCCGCGTTCCGGCGCACCTGCGAGCTCGAGGGCATCATCCCCGCGCTGGAGCCCTCGCACGCGCTGGCCTGGCTGATGGCGAACCCGGCGCCTGGCGGGGTGGACCTGCTCACCCTGTCGGGGCGCGGCGACAAGGATCTGGCCGAGGTGCTTCAGCGTTGAGCGTGGCGACGACCGGCGTCGAGCGCATCGCCGCCGCGTTCGAGGGCCACGGCAAGCGCGCGGCGCTGATGCCCTACCTGATGGGCGGCTACCCCGACCTCGAGGGCTCCGCGCTGGCCGGCGAGGCGGCGGCCGACGCAGGCGCGGACCTGATCGAGCTGGGCGTGCCGTTCTCGGACCCGCTGGCCGACGGGCCCGTGATCCACGCCGCCGGCACCGAGGCGCTGCGCCAGGGCGCGACTCCGCACGGCGTGCTGCAGGTCTGCGAGCGGCTGTCGAAGCGCGGGCCGGTGGTGCTGATGGTGTACGCCAACATGGTGCTGGCCAACGGGGCGGAGGCGTTTGCCCGGCGCGCCACGGCGGCCGGCGCAGCGGGCCTGATCGTGCCCGACCTCCCCTACGACGAGAGCGAGGAGCTGCGCGGCGCCTGCGACGCCGAAGGGTTGGCGCTCGTGCCGCTGGTGGCGCCCACCACCCGGCCCGAGCGAATCGCCGAGATCGGCGCGGCGGCGCGCGGCTTCGTCTACGCCGTTTCGCTTGCCGGCACCACCGGCGAGCGCGACGCGCTGGCGCCGGGCCTGGCCGCGACGGTGGACGGCATCCGCTCGGCCAGCGACCTCCCGGTGGCGGTCGGCTTCGGGATCTCCACGAGCGAGCAGGCGCGCTCGGTGGCCGAGCTGGCCGACGGGGTCATCGTGGGCAGCCGCATCGTGCGCGCCGCGGGCGACGGCGGCCCCGCCGAGGTGGGCCGCGTCGTGGCCGACTTGGCGCGTGCCCTCGGATAACGGTGGTAGATTGGCGCCTGCCGTGGCGGAAACAGAGACACGCGCGAACGACGCCAAGGCGGCAGAGGACGCCAAGGCCACCAAGGCTCCGGCGCGCCGGCGCATCACCAAGCGCAAGGCCGTCGAGTCGCACGTGCGCAACCACTTCGAGGCGATCGCGAACCACGACCTCCAGGCCGTGGCGGCGGGCTGGCGCGAGGACGGCGTCGAGGAGCTCGTTCCGGTCGGGATCCTTCGCGGCCGCCAGGCGATCGTCCGCAACCTGGCCGACATGTTCGCGGCCGTGCCCGACATCGAGACCACGGTCACGAGCATCGTCGCGGGCGACAAGGAGGCCGCGGTCGAGTGGCGCATGCAGGGCACCTTCGACGGCGTCGCCTACCAGGGCGTCGAGCCCACGGGCAAGCGAGTCGAGATCCGCGGCTTCGAGCTCTTCGCGCTGGAGGAGGGCCTGATCGCCTCCACCACCGTCTACTACGACGGCATGTCCTTCGCGCGCCAGATCGGCATGCTGCCGCCGCTCGACTCGGGCGCCGAGCGGGCGATGAAGAGCGCCTTCAACACGGTCACGAAGGTCCGCCGGGCCATCGACGAGCGCCGGAGCCCCTAGCAATGGGCGTGCTGGTGGCCCTCATGGTGGGGCTCGTGTTCTGGATCAGCGCATGGGCGTTCGGCGTGAAGGCCTTCGACGCGATCCTGGTGACCGTCTTTCTCGTGGTCTCCGCCCAGGCCGTGCACGTGGTCAGGCCGTTCGTCAGGAAGCTGCTGGGCCGCGAGCAGCAGCCGCTGCCCGAGCGCTCGCAGTTCTAGCCGAAGAAGGTCTCGGCCACCGCGAACTCGTCGGGCGGGACCGTGCGCAGCTCCGCCACGGCCTCCTGCAGCTCCACCAGCACGATTCGGGTGCCCTTCAGCGCGGGCATCATGCCCCAGCGCTCCTCGCCGGCGGCGTCGATGGCCGCCACGCCCAGGCGCGTGGCCAATACGCGGTCGAATGCCGTGGGCGTGCCGCCGCGCTGGGTGTGGCCCAGCACCGTGGCGCGCGTCTCGTAGCCGGTGCGCTGCTCGATCTCGCCCTCGAGCAGCTGCCCGATGCCGCCCAGCCGCTCGTGCCCGAACTCGTCCACGAAGCCGGTGGCGGTCTCGAGCGTGCCCTTCTTCGGGGTCGCGCCCTCGGCCACCACGACGATCGAGAACGAGCGCCCGCGCGCGTGGCGGTGGCGGATCAGGTCGCAGACCTCGTCGATGTCGAATGGCCGCTCGGGGATCAGGATCACGTCCGCGCCACCGGCGATGCCGGAGTGCAGCGCGATCCAGCCGGCGTGGCGGCCCATCACCTCCACCACCATCACGCGGTTGTGCGACTCGGCCGTGGTGTGCAGGCGGTCGATCGCCTCGCAGGCCACCTGCAGCGCCGTGTCGAAGCCGAACGTCGTGTCGGTGCCGCCAAGGTCGTTGTCGATCGTCTTCGGCACGCCCAGCACCGGCAGCTCGTGCTCTGAGTGCAGCCGCGCGGCGGCGCCCAGCGTGTCCTCGCCGCCGATCGCGATCAGGCCGTCGAGGCCGAGCTCCTGCAGGTTGTCGCGGATCGCGCCGGGCCCGTCGTCGCGCTTGAAGGGGTTGGTGCGCGAGGTGCCGAGGATGGTGCCGCCGCGCGGCAGGATGCCGCGCGTGGACTCCACGACCAGCTCGTCGTATTCCTTCTCGAGCGGCCCGCGCCAGCCGTCGCGAAAGCCGATGATCTCGTGGCCGTGCTGGTCGATGCCCTTGCGCACGATCGCCCGGATGACGGCGTTCAGCCCGGGACAATCACCTCCTCCGGTGAGCACTCCGATGCGCACGGCCGCCAACATAGCTCGCGTGAGCGAACGTCACCCAGCTCGGGGGTATGCGCTCGCCGCCGCCGCGGCGGCGATGTTCGCGCTGAACGGCAGCATCGCCGCCTACCTCCTGCCGCCCGAGGGCGGCGTGGGCGCCGTGCGGCTCTCGCAGCTGCGCTCCGTCGGCTCGTGGCTGATCCTGCTGCTGGCCCTCGGCCTGCTGCGGCGCGACCTGCTGCGCGTGGACCGCCGCGAGCTGCCCGGCCTGGCGCTGCTCGGCGTGGTGGGCCTGGCCGGCGTGCACGCCACCTACTTCCTCGCCATCGAGCGGCTGCCGATCGGCGTGGCCGTGACGATCCAGTACACGGCCCCGATGCTGCTGTTGATCTGGCTGCGGGTGGCCCACGGGCGCCGCGTGGCGCAGAGCCTCTGGGGGGCGGTGGCGCTGTCCGCCGCGGGCTGCTTCCTGGTCGTGCGCGCCTACGACGCGGGCGCGCTGGACGGCCTGGGGGTGCTGGCCGCGTTCGGCGCCGCCGTCACGTTCGTGATCTACATCGTCGGCTCCGAGCGGGCCGGCCGCACGCTCGAGCCGGTGACCACGCTGTTCTACGCGTTCGGCTTCGCGACCCTGATGTGGGCTGTTGCGGCGCCCTGGTGGTCGTTCCCCTTCGAGGCCGCGTTCGGCAGCCCGCGTGACGCCCTGTTGTCTCTGGGCGTGATCGTGATCGGCACGCTGCTGCCGTTCATGTGCATCGTCGAGGCCCTACGCCACGTGCCCGCGCCGCGGGCCGCCGTGGTGGCCACGCTCGAGCCCGTGCTGGCGGCCGTGTTCGCCTGGATCCTGCACGACCAGGCGCTCGCCGCGGTGCAGCTTGTGGGCGGCGCCGCGGTGGTGGCCGCCGTGGCGTGGGTGCAGTCGCACAGGCCCGACCTGGAGGCGGAGCTCGTGCCTCCGTCGCGCCGCAGCGTTTCGTTGTGACTTTGTTTGGGTTTTGCACCCACCCTGCGAATCCGCATAGGATGCGGTGCAGTCTGAGTAGCAATTGGAAATTCCTAGGAGGGACATCTTGCGAGTACGTTGGTTGGCTTTTTCGAGCTGCGTGATCGCTCTCGCCCTTGGCGTGAGCGCGTGTGGCTCTAGCAGCAGCAGCAGCGGGGGAGGCGGGAAGAAGGTCACGATCTACTCGAGCCTGCCGCTCCAGGGCGCGACCCGGCCGCAGTCGGTGGACGTGAACAAGGGCGAGACGCTCGCCCTGAAGCAGGCCGGCGGCAAGGGGGGCAGCTGCACGGTTACCTTCAAGAAGCTCGACGACGCCACGGCACAGGCGGGCCAGTGGGACGCCGGCGCCACGTCGGCCAACGCTCGCAAGGCCGCTCAGGACAAGAGCGCGGTGGCCTACCTCGGCGAGTTCAACTCGGGCGCCTCGGCGATCTCGATCCCGATCACCAACGACGCGGGCCTGCAGCAGATCAGCCCCGCCAACACCGCGCTCGAGCTGACCAAGAACCCGGGGCCCGCAGGCAAGGGCGCTCCCGGCAAGTACTACCCGAATGGCAAGCGCACCTACGCGCGCGTCGTGCCAGCCGACCACATCCAGGGCGCCGCCCTGGCGGACTGGATGAAGGCCCTCGGCGTCAAGAAGCTGTACATCACGAACGACAAGCAGGTGTACGGCACGGGCGTGGCCAAGACCACGAGCGACGCCGCGAAGCTCGACGGGATCCAGGTGCTCGGCAACGACGGCATCGACCCGAAGGCGCCGAACTACCGCTCGCTCGCGTCGAAGATCAAGTCGTCCGGCGCGGATGCGTTCTTCTTCGGCGGCATCGTCGACAACAACGCGGTGCAGCTGTACAAGGACATGGGCGCGGCCATGCCGAACGCAAAGCTGTTCGGTGACGACGGCGTGGCCATCGACACGTTTACGAAGCCGCTGCCGAAGGCCGTCGCCGCGAAGACGTACATCACCGTCGCGACGATCGACCCGAAGGACTACCCGCCCGAGGGGCAGAAGTTCTTCAAGGACTACGCCGCGACTTACGGCAACAAGCCGCCCCAGACGTACGCGATCTATGGGTACGAGGCGATGAGCCTCGCGCTGGACGCGATGAAGCGGGCCGGCAGTAAGTGCGCGGACAAGGCCGCTGTGTCCGCGCAGGTGTACAAGACCAAGAACAAGAAGTCGGTCCTCGGCACCTACTCGATCGACCCGGATGGCGACACGACGATCAACGACTTCGGCCGCTACCTGGTCCAGGGTGGCGCGCTGAAGTTCCAGAAGAGCGTCAAGGTCGCGAAGGACAGCAACGGCAAGCCGCTCGGCGGAGGCTGATGGGAACGGGGCCCCGGGCGCATAGCCCGGGGCCCCTAGCCCCGGCACCGCTGCGCGTCTAAGCTGCGCAAACATATGGAAGCCGCGTCGGCCACCGCCCCGACCGTTGCCCCTTCTGGGGGGGAGAGGGCGGCGGCCGCGCTACGCGGCTTCCTCTCCAGCTACGGGCTGATCATCGTCCTCGTGGCGCTGCCGGCCTACTTCGGCATCAAGGACCTGGCCGACGGCCACAGCCTGGCCCGGCTGGCCGGGAACCTGAAGGACGGGGTCTCGAACGGCGCGATCTGGGCGCTGATCGCCCTGGGCTACACGCTCGTCTACGGAATCATCGAGCTGATCAACTTCGCCCACGGCGACGTGTTCATGCTGGGCTCGTTCACCGCCGCCGGTTTCTACGGCACGCTCGGCCTGACGGAGGGCACCGGCCCGGCCGGGCTGTTCGTGGGCCTGCTCGTGGTGCTGCTGCTGTCGATGCTCGTGTGCGGCGCGCTGAACACGATGATCGAGCGCGTGGGCTACCGGCCGCTGCGCGGCGCCCCCAAACTCGCGCCGCTGATCACGGCGGTCGGGTTCTCGTTCATCCTCCAGAACGTCGGCCTGCTCTGGCACGGCGGCGCCCAGCTCGGCGTGCCGGACCTGATCAACTCGCAGAAGCAGCTGGTCGACGTGTTCGGCGTGTCGATCAAGAACGCCGACGTGCTGTCGATCGCCGTGACCGTGCCGCTGCTGGTGGGGCTGGGCGCGTTCGTGCGCACGAGCCGGCTCGGCAAGGCGATGCGCGCCACGGCGCAGGATCCGGAGGCCGCCCGGCTGATGGGCATCAACGTGGACACCACGATCTCGGCCACCTTCATGATCGGCGGGCTGCTGGCGGGCGCCGCCGGCCTGATCTACGCGCTCTACCAGACCACGATCTGGTTCTTCCAGGGCTTCACCGCGGGGTTGATCGCCTTCACTGCCGCAGTGATGGGCGGCATCGGCAACCTGCAGGGCGCGGTGCTCGGCGGCCTGATCATCGGCTGCATCCAGCAGATCGCCGACAACCGCATCGGCGGGGGCGCGTGGACCCCTGCGGTCGTGTTCTTCTACCTGATCATGATCATGGTCTTCAAGCCCCAGGGGCTGCTCGGCGAGCAGACGAGGGAGGCGGGCTGACCACCGCCGAGTCAGCTCCGCAGGGCACCCGTTCGCGGCTGCCCGGCCTGCCGCTTTCGCGGGACGCCACGATCGCGATCGTCCTGTTCGTGCTAGCGCTGATCCTTCCGTTCCTCTTTGCCTCGGGCAGTGCCTTCATCGACCACGCCATCACCGCGCTGGCCTACGTGATGATGGCGCTCGGCCTGAATATCGTGGTTGGCTTCGCCGGCCTCCTCGACCTCGGCTTCGTCGCGTTCTACGCGCTGGGAGCGCTCACGATCGGCTGGCTCGCGTCGGGCTTCGTGGACAAGGCAAACGGCAGCAAGGGCATCCACGTCGGCGTGTCCAGCTTCCTGGCGAATCAGCCCGGAATCCACCTGAACTTCCTGCTCGTGCTCGTTGCGGCGGTGATCGTCGCGGCGATCGCCGGCATCCTGATCGGCCTGCCGACGCTGCGGCTGCGCGGCGACTACATCGCGATCGTGACGCTCGCCTTCGGCGAGATTATCCGCGTGGTCGCGCTGAATGGCGACACCATCAAGATCCACGGCCAGCAGCTGACCAACGGCGCGCAGGGCATCACCCCGATCGACAAGGTGGACCTTCCGTTCACCCAGCCGTTCACCTCGCTGGAGCTGAGACCCTGGTACTACACCGCGCTCGGGCTGGTCGTGCTGGTCCTGTTCGTGAACTTCCGGCTGCGCGACTCGCGCCTCGGGCGCGCCTGGATCGCGGTGCGGGAGGACGAGGTGGCCGCGGCGAGCATGGGCGTGCCGCTGGTCCGCACGAAGCTGTTCGCCTACGCGACCGGCGGCGCTTTCGGGGGCATCGGCGGGGCCTTCCTCGCGTCGTACCAGAACACGGTCAACTCGGACCAGTTCCAGTTCTACTTCTCGATCTTCGTGCTGGCGATGGTCATCCTCGGCGGGCTCGGGAGCATCTGGGGCGTCGTGCTCGGCGGGGTGGTGCTGTCCCAAATCAACTTCTGGCTGATCCCCGATGTGCTGAACAACCTCCCGTCGAAGGTGGGGCTGAGCTTCGACCTGACCGAGGTGAACTTCCTGATCTTCGGCTTCCTGCTCGTGATCATGATGGTGCTGCGGCCGCAGGGCCTGATTCCCGAGCGAAGACGCCAGGCCGAGATGACCGGCGAGGTCGATTCGGGCGGCGAGACACTCTACGAGGTGCAGGCATGACGGACGGCGCGAACGGCGCGGGCGGCGATCCCATCCTCGAGGCCGTCCAGGTCACGAAGGCGTTCGGCGGCCTGGTGGCGGTCGAGAGCGTGGACTTCGACATCCCGCGCAAGGCGATCGTCTCGATCATCGGGCCGAACGGAGCCGGCAAGACCACCTTCTTCAACATGCTCACGGGGCTATACCGGCCCACCACCGGGCGGATCAGCTTCGACGGCAAGGACATCACGCGCACGCGGCCGGACCGGATCACGAAGAGCGGCGTCGCGCGCACCTTCCAGAACATCAGGCTGTTCTCCACGATGTCGGCGCTGGAGAACGTGCTGGTGGGCCAGCACGCTCGGATGAAGGCGGGCCTGTTCGGCTCGATCTTCCGGACGCCGGGCGTGCGCAAGGAGGAGAAGACGGTGCGCGAGCGCGGCCGCGAGCTGCTCGACTACGTGGGCCTGAGCCAGAGCATCTTCGAGGAGATGGCGGCCAACCTCTCCTACGGCGACCAGCGCCGTGTGGAGATCGCCCGCGCGCTCGCATCCGACCCTTCCCTGCTTCTGCTGGACGAGCCCACCGCGGGGATGAATCCGAACGAGTCGGCCACGCTCACGGAGTTCATGGTCAAGCTGCGGGACGACCTGGGGCTGGCGATCCTCCTGATCGAGCACGACATGAAGGTCGTGATGGGCGTGTCCGAGCGGATCACGGTGCTCGACCACGGCGAGAAGATCGCGGAGGGCGCGCCGGAGGATGTCAGGAACAACGAGCGTGTGGTGGAGGCCTACCTCGGCAAGCGGGAGAGCGGCCGCTGATGGCACTGCTCGAGGTCAACGGGCTGCATACCTTCTACGGCACGATTGAGGCGCTCAAGGGGATCTCGCTGGAGGTCGATGAGGGCGAGATCGTCACGCTGATCGGCTCGAACGGCGCCGGCAAGTCCACCACGCTGCGGTCGATCTCGGGACTGACCCCGCCGCGGGAGGGCTCGATCCGCTTCGACGGCCTCGAGATCGGCGAGACGCCGCCGCAGGAGATCGTGAGACTGGGCATCTCCCAGTCGCCCGAGGGCCGCAAGGTGTTCCAGCGCATGACGGTGCGCGAGAACCTCGATTTGGGCGCATACCTGCGCCGCGACAACGAGATCGTGAAGGACGTCGACCGCGTGTTCGACCTGTTCCCGCGGCTCAAGGAGCGCGAGCGGCAGAAGGCGGGCACCATGTCGGGCGGCGAGCAGCAGATGCTCGCGATCGGGCGCGCGCTGATGGCACAGCCCAAGCTGCTGCTGCTGGACGAGCCGTCGATGGGGCTCGCCCCGATCCTCGTGGAGCGGATCTACGAGACCGTCGTGGAGATCAACAAGCAGGGCACCACGATCCTGCTGGTGGAGCAGAACGCCAACTTCGCCCTCGAGGTGTCGAACCGCGCCTACGTGCTGGAGACCGGAACGATCGCGCTCTCCGACGACGCAGACAAGCTGATGGACAACCCCGACGTGCAGAAGGCGTACCTGGGCGCATGACGTTCCTCGCCGTCATCGGGCCAAAGGCGCTCTACCTGACCTTTCTCTGGCTAGCGTCGGCGACCGCCGCCTCCTGGCTGTCCGAGCGCAAGGGCTACGGCGAGCGTCCGGGGCTGGCCGCCGGGATGCTGCTGAGCGCGATCGGCGTGATCGTGTGGCTGCTTTGGCCCGCGAAGCACGACTCGCGCTGGAAGCTCCAGGGGGCGTTCCGAAGTGGCGACAAGACCCTGGCCGAGGCGCGCGCCGAGGCCTCCTCCGGCCAAGACGGCGGTTGAGGGACCAGAAGCCGGTCGGGTTCTTCGAGAAGGCCGGCGTCTGGCTGGGAATCTGGACCGGGCCCAAGGGCGTGGACATCCAGCGCCCGCCGCGGCGCAAGGTGGCAGTCGTGGCCGCGGCGGTGCTCGTCGTCCTCGGCGTGATCGCCGCGATCGTGGTGCCGCCCCTCCAGCGGGGCAAGCACTCGGGTGAGGAACGCGCACGGGCCGAGCAGGCGGCCGAGGTCCGCCGCGAGGAGGCTCAGCTGCGGGTTGACCAGCGGCTTCACCTGGCCACCGGACACCGGCCTGCGGGCGCCGACAGCCCGGCGCTGCGGCGCACCGCGCGAGTGCAGCTGGAGCAGGCGATCACCCGCGACGCACGCGGGCGCGTGAAGAGCGGCGTGCTGGACGGCCCGGTTGGGAAGACCACCTGCGACCCCTCCACGGACCGGGAGGAGACCAACCTGCGCAGCACACACGGGCTGTACAAGTGCCTGGTCGCCACGGGCACCATCAAGAAGACCCAGCGCACCTTTTCCGCCACCGTCGGCTACCCGTTCGTCGCGACGATCGACTATCGCCACTTCGGCTTCGCCTGGTGCAAGACGAACCCGCAGCCGGGCGAGAAGGCCGGGCACGGACTAGCGCGGGTGCTGCTGGACCGGCGCTGCGCGGGCCGGCTCCGCGCCATCCTCTAGGTGGCCTGGCGGAGCGCGTCCTCGAGACCTGGACGCCGGAACTCGTAGCCCAGCTCGGTCAGCCGCTTCGGAACGGCCCGCACGCCGGTGGTCACGATCGTGGCCATGTCGCCGTAGAGCAGCTTCACCGCGAAGCCCGGCACTGGCGCGAAGGCGGGCCGCTTCAGCACGCGGCCGAGCGCGTGCGACAGCTCCCTGTTGGTCACCGGCTCGGGCGCGGCGAGGTTGAGCGCCCCGGAAGCGCCCTCGTCGTGCAGCGCGAAGGCCAGCGCGCCGGCCACGTCGTCGAGATGGATCCAGGGCACGTACTGCTCGCCGCCGGCCACGGGGCCGCCCACGCCCAGCTTGAAGAAGGGCAGCATCTTCTCGAGCGCGCCGCCGTCGGGCGAAAGGACGACGCCTGTGCGCGTGGTCGCAACGCGCAGGCCGAGCCGCTCGGCGTCCCGCGCCCGGGCCTCCCAGTCGCGCGTAACGCCCGCGAGGAAGTCGCTGCCGCTCGGCTCCGACTCGTCCACGCGCTCGTCGCCACGCGGCCCGTACCAGCCGCTGGCCGATTGGGACACCAGTACGC
>DAIMGB010000012.1:0-533 GCA_036724195.1 Thermoleophilaceae bacterium | reverse complement strand
GGGGCGCTCGGCGTCCGGCAGGTCGCGGAGCGCGGCAACGAGGTTCCCGGTGGCGAGCACGCGCGAGTCGCGGATCTCGCGCTTGGCCTCGTCCGACCAGCGCTGTGCCACGGGCTCGCCCAGCAGGTGCACCACGCCCTCGCGCCCGCTCAGCGCGGCCCGCGGCGGCGGCTCGTCCTTGGGCTCGCGCCAGTCGTGGGCCTCCACGCGCCCCTCGAAGCTCTCGCGGGCGCGGCCGGCGTCGCGCGAGAGCACCGTGACCTCGTCGCCGCGCTCGAGCAGCTCGTGCACCAGCGCGCGGCCGATCATGCCGGTGGCTCCGGTGACTGTGACCTTCACGTCGGGGACCTCCTAGCTCGGGGCAGGTTGAGGGACCGCCGCGACGGGCACGGTCGCTCGCGAGGCGCCGGTGCGCTCCGCTTCCTCGGCTACGGCCCGCGCGACCGCGCGGCTCACTTCGCGGTTGAAGACGCTCGGGACGATGTAGTCCTCGTCGAGCTCGTCGTCGGCCACCGTGCCGGCGATGCCGCGCG
>DAIMGB010000011.1:9410-13243 GCA_036724195.1 Thermoleophilaceae bacterium | reverse complement strand
CGCGATGGCCGAGCAGCTGGAGCACGCGGCCGACCGGGCCGAGCAGGCCGCCGCAGGCGCCGAGCGCGGCGCCGGCGACGCGCGCGAGGCACGAGAGGGCGCCGAGGTCGAGGCCCGCGTGGCCAGG
Organism: Thermoleophilaceae bacterium; assembly: GCA_036724195.1. Lineage (GTDB taxonomy): Bacteria > Actinomycetota > Thermoleophilia > Solirubrobacterales > Thermoleophilaceae > DATACN01. The sequence goes on along the minus strand of DAIMGB010000011.1, from coordinate 13,116 downwards.
GTCCAGTCTGAGGCGGCGCGCAGCCACGTGCACGAAGCGGGCCGCTTCGCCAGGGAGTCGCGCGAGTCCGCCAAGAGCGCCCGCGAGGAGGGCGGGGCCGGAAGCACGAGCGGCTCGCTGCGCTCACCCGGCGCACGCATCCCGCGCTTCGCCGGCCCGCTGCGGCGCAAGCGCCTGGCCACCCCCGCCCGCAAGCCGCGACCCGGCTTCGACGACGCACGGCGGCCGATGGCCACGATCGAGCCCGACGGCAGGTTCCGCGAGCTGAACGAGCGGTTCAGCGAGCTGGTGGGCTACAGCGAGTCGGAGTTCCAGGCCGCGAGCTGGCCGCCGGCGATCGACCGGGAGAACATGTCCCGCCACCACGAGCAGCTACGCGCGCTGAGGGCCGGCGAGCTGGACTCCGTGGAGGTCAGCACCGCCTACGTCCACGCCCAGGGCCTCCAGGTGCCGGTGGCCGGGTGCCTCTCGGCCGTGCGCGGCCGAGACGGCAAGCCAGAGCACTACCTGCTCGAAGTCCACGCGCCCAAGCCGACCTAGACTCGCCCGCGGAGCGGCAGCCGTCTGGTGGCGGATCCGGCCTTCAAAGCCGGCAGGGCGCGGCAGCCCCGCGCTTGGAAGGTTCGATTCCTTCGCTGCTCCGCTGCTTCGCTGCTCCGTCAGCGCGGGCGCTGAAGCGCCGGCCGGCGAGCGCCGAAGCGGCGGCGCTGGCTGCGCAGGCCCGCGCGCTGCAGGGTCTCGAGCTCCTCGAGCGAGCGGCCGGCGCCCTCCGCCACGCAGGTGAGCGGCGACTCGGCCAATTGGGCGGGCATGCCTGTCTCGCGGCGGATGCGCTCCTCGAAGCCCCGCAGCAGTGAGCCTCCGCCGGCCAGCAGGATGCCGCGCTGCGCGATGTCGGCCGCCAGCTCGGGCGGGGTCTGCTCGAGCGTCTCCTTTGTGGTGGCGATGATCGCGTCGAGCGGCTCGGCGATCGCCACGCGGATCTCCTCGCTCGAGAGCATCAGGTTGCGCGGCAGCCCGGAGCTGAGGTCGCGGCCGCGGATCTCGGCGAACTCCTCCTCCTCCAGCGGCAGCGCCGCCGCGGCCTCCCACTTGATCGCCTCGGCGGTCACCTGGCCGATGGCCAGGCCGTGCTCGCGGCGGACATACCTGGTGATGGCCTCATCGAAGTCGTAGCCGCCCACGCGCAGCGACTCCGACACCACGATCCCGCCAAGCGAGATCACGGCGACCTCGCTGGTGCCGCCGCCCACGTCCACCACGATGTGGCCCAGGGGTTCGGCGATCGGGAGGTCGGCACCGATGGCGGCGGCGATCGGCTCCTCGATCAGGTAGACGCGCCGGGCGCCGGCGGCCAGGCAGGCCTCCTCGAGCGCGCGGTTCTCGACCTCGGTGATCCCGGACGGCGCGCACATGACCACCTCGGGGTGGGCGAAGCGGCTGCGGTGCACCCGGCGCAGGAAGTAGCGCAGCATCTGCTCGGTGACCTCGAAATCCGCGATCACCCCGTGGCGCAGCGGCCGGATGGCCGAGATCGTGGCCGGCGTGCGACCGATCATGCGGCGCGCCTCGTCGCCCACGGCGTGCACGTCGCCGGTGGCCTCGTTGAGCGCCACGACCGACGGCTCGGAGGCCACGATGCCCTTTCCACGCAGGTAGACGAGCGTGTTCGCCGTTCCGAGATCGATCGCTATGTCCCCGCTTCGCCGCGCCGCCATCCGGCAGAGCTTAGGCTTCCCGGCCTGTTCGGCGACGACCTGACCCTCCCGTTCCTCGAGCGCATGCGCACGGAGATCCCCGGCCTCGAGCTCGCGGACGCCCACACGCACATCGGCTCGAACGACCCCGACGGCTACCGCTGCAGCCGCGAGGAGCTCACGAACGTGCTCGAGGTGGCCGGCGCGCGCGCCGCGGTCTTCCCGATGCACGAGCCGGACGGCTACCCGCCGGCGAACGACATGGTGCTGGAGCAGGCGAGCGCATCTGACGGGCGCCTGGTGGCCTTCTGCCGGCTCGACCCCGAGGACGAGCCGCTGGCCGAGGCGCGGCGCTGCCTCGAGGCCGGCGCCCGCGGCATCAAGCTGCACCCGCGCGCGGAGGGCTTCACGCTCGACCACCCGGCCCTGCGCGACGTGTTCGCGCTGGCCCACGAGCGCCATGCCCCGGTGCTGATCCACGCCGGGCGGGGGATCCCCGCGCTGGGCCGCCACGCGGCCGAGCTGTCGGCCGCCTTTCCCGACGCCCGGCTGATCCTGGCCCACGCCGGCATCTGCGACCTCGCCTGGATCTGGCGCTCCGCGCGCGAGCTGCCGAACCTCTACTTCGACACCGCGTGGTGGACGCCGAGCGACCTTCTGACGCTGTTCACCCTGGTGCCGCCCGGCCAGGTGCTGTTCGGCAGCGACGCGCCCTACGCCACCCCCACCTTCGGAGCCTCGATGGCCCTGCGCTACGCATGGCAGGCCGGGCTCAGCCCCGAGCAGGCACGCACAGTCGGCGGGGCCCAGCTGGAGCGGCTGCTGGCCTGGGAGGAGCCGCTCGGCGCAGGCGCAGCGGTGGGCACGGACTCCCTTTCGCACGACCCGCTGCTCGACCGCGTGTACTCGTGCCTCGTGTCGGCGATCGGCCAGATGATCAACGGCGTGGAGCCGACGGAGACCCTGCAGCTGGCGGGCCTGGCCTGCGAAGTGGGTGAGGAGGCGCCCCAGGCCGAGGTGTGCCGGATGGTGCTTCGGCTGATCGAGGAGCGCTCGCGCTACTCGGCGGCCATCGACGGCAGGCCCGCCCGCTTCGCCCCCGGCCTGCACCTGATCGTGCTCGCGGCCTGCGTCACGCGCACGCCCGACGCGCCGCTACCGGGCCTGGACGAAGCTGTTTCGCCATCCGAGGGACGGGTAGCGAGGTAGGCGGGCCATCGGATCTATTCAGCGGATCCTCGCGGGACGCCGAGTAGGGACGGCGGCCCCCTTTAGTCTCCGGACTCGGGCTCCAGGACGAAGAACTCGAACCCCATCGGCGGGTTGAAGGTGACCTGGCTGTGGTAGGTCACGACCTTGCGGCCCATGATCTCCGAGATCGCGTCGGTGAATAGGTCCGCGACCTGCTCCTGGAAGGTCAGCCGCACCTGCCGGACGAGGCGTTCTTCGCCGTTCTTGACGAGCGTCTCCTCGACCGTGGTGAGGATGTCCTCGAGCACCGTGACCAGGTAGTGGTCGAAGTGGTAGGTCTTCGCCTTGGTCGGCCCGCGCCCGTAGCACTCGCGGAAGATCCCAACGACCGCGTTCGACACCTCCGCCAGCTGCCCGCCGACATGTCGCCGCTCCTCGATGCTCACGCTAGGCCGCCTCTCGCAGAGCTTCCAGCTCGCGCCTCGTGGCGAGCAGCTTGAGCGCCCTGGACTCGAGCTGGCGCACGCGCTCGGCCGAGAGGCCCAGCCGGCGGCCGGTCTCCCGGAGGGGCTGCGGGTCGTCGCCGTTGATCCCGTAACGAAGCCTGATCACGTCGCGCTCGGGCTCGGGCAGCTCCTCGATGGTGCGCCGCAGCGTCTCCTCGGCGAGGTTGACCGAGACCTCCTCCTCGATGTCGGGCTCGCCGCTCTCGAGCAGGTCGCCGAGGGCCGTCTCGCCCTCCTCGCCCACAGGGCGGTCGAGGCTCGTGACGGTGCGGGCGGCTTCGCGAACCTCCTCCACCTGCTCGATCGGCAGCT
>DAIMGB010000011.1:6570-9400 GCA_036724195.1 Thermoleophilaceae bacterium | reverse complement strand
CGCCAGCTGCGCGCGATCTTGCGCTCGCGCTGGCCGATGTGCACGGGGATGCGGATCGTGCGCGCCTTGTTGGCCAGCCCGCGCTGGATCGCCTGCCGGATCCAGAAGGTGGCGTAGGTCGAGAACTTGTAGCCCTTGCGCCAGTCGAACTTCTCGGACGCGCGGATCAGGCCGAAGATGCCCTCCTGGATCAGGTCGAGCAGCGACAGCTCCTGGCCCTGGTACTTCTTCGCGATCGACACGACCAGACGCAGGTTGGAGTTGATCATCCGCTCCTTGGCCTCGAGGTCACCCTGCTCGATCCGCTTGGAGAGCTCGATCTCCTCGGCCTTCGTGAGCAGCGGGTAACGGCGGATCTCGTTGAGGAAGAGCTGCAGGGCGTCGGTGGTGGCCGCGGCCAGCTCGCCGTTGCGGTAGTGGGTCGGCTCGACGGCTTCGCGGCCGCAGTCGTCGCTGATGTCGATGCCGAGCTCCTCGACCTGCGCCTCCAGCGCGTCGGTCTCGTCCTCGTTGAGCTCGAGCGCCTGGGCCAGCTCGGCCACCTCGGAAAGAGTCACGCACCCGCCGCGGTCCTCGCCGCGGGTTATCAGTGCCGCGATCTCCGGGCGTGTGGTCGGGTCTCCCATCTCCTCAGTGGAGTCTAAGCCGCTGCCACACTTGCGGCGGCGAGGCGATCCAGCGAGCGGCGCAGCAGTCTGGACACGTGCATCTGGGAGACGCCGACCTGCTCCGCGATCTCCGCCTGGGTCAGGTCCTGCTCGAAGCGCAGCTTGAGGATCATCCGCTCGCGCTCAGGCAGCGCCTCCATGCTCCCGCGCAACACCTCGCCGATCTCGACCAGCTCGTAGCCCGACTCCTCGGCCGACACCGAGTCGCCGAGGGTCCAGCCGGCGTCGTCGTCGTCGCTGGGCCGCGGCGCGTCAAGTGAGGTTGCCTCGTAGGCCGTGGCGGCCTCCATGGCCTCGAGCACGGCCTCCACGGACGCGCCGATCGCGGCCGCGACGTCGCGCGGAGTGGGCGCGCGTCCCAGGCGCCCCGGCAGGGTGCCCATCGCCTCGCTCACCTTCAGCACCAGCTCCTGGGTCGCGCGCGGCACGTGCACGGCCCAGCCCTTGTCGCGAAAGTGGCGCTTCAGCTCCCCGAGCATCGTCGGCACGGCGTACTTGGTGAAGGCGTGGCCGCGCTCGGGCTCGAAGCGGTCGACCGCCTTCAGCAGGCCCAGGCAGGCGACCTGCACGAGGTCGTCCTGGCTCTCACCCGAGCCGCGGTAGCGCCCGGCCAGCTGCCGCGCCAGCGGCAGGAAGCGAATGACGAGCTCCTCCCTGGCGGCCAAGTCGCCCGCACGGTGGTAGCGCACCAGGAGCGCGTGGTCGCGGTCGCGGCGTTGCTCAGGCGTCTCGGGACTGCTGCTGTTGTGCTGCCCTCCAAGCGGAAGGGTGACCGCCATGCATCTCCTCGCAGATCGTGTTCTGCGAGATCCGTCCCGCGGCCGTTCTCAGCGACCGTGGCCGTCCCTCAAAAGCGACCTTGTGCGGACCGTATCACCCTTCGGGCGTGACCGATGAAGCATCGTCGACCATGTCGAGCCGCTCTTCGAGGCGGGTGATTGTGAACACTCGCTGCACGGCGTCCGGGCCGCGCACGAGCACAAGGCGGCGGCCGGCTTCGCGAGCGCGCTGGTCCGCGGTCACGAGGCAGCGCAAACCGGTCGAGTCGAGGAAGCTGAGCCGCGACAGATCGAGCACGATCAGCCGCGCTCCGTCGGCCTCCAGGGCCTGCAGCTCTTCTTCGACCTTGTTCACCGTGGACAGGTCGAGCTCGCCGCGAAGGGCGACACGCACGAGTCCGTCAGCGACCTCGGTCTCGATCTCGAGGATCTCCACCGCGCATCAAGCTAGCGGTTAGCTCGGGCGAACGCCAGGGTCGCGCAGCGCGCGGCGCCCCAGCCGGAACGCGAAGTAGAGCTGGACGGCCGCGAACGAGACCTCGAGCACGCGCTCGGGAAGGGCGTTGGCGAGCTCGACTCCGGCAAGCACGCCGAGCGGCGAGAGCAGCCCGACCACTATGCCGTCGCGCAGACGCACGTTGCCGTAGCCGTGCTGGCGCCAGGCGCCGACGAGCGCGACGGGCACCACCGCCACGAGCGACGTGGCCTCCGCGTGCAGCTGCGTCAGGCCGAGGAAGAACACGAGGCCGGGCACGAACAGGATGCCGCCGCCCACGCCGAGCAGCCCGCTCGTGACGCCGGCGGCGAAGCCCACCGCCAGCGTTCCCAGCAGCTCGCTCGCGTCCACCTAGAGCACCAGCAGGGCCGCGGACACCACGAGCAGCACGGAGAAGATCCCGGCCACGACCCTGGCGGAGATGCGCTGCTGGAGGGCCGTTCCCGCCAGCACCCCGGCGACCGCCGGAGCCCCGATCAGCACTCCCTTGGCCAGGTCCGCGTTGCCGTACAGGCCGTGGACGGAGGCGGCCAGCACGGCAATCAGCACGATTGCGGCCAGCGACGTGCCGGTGGCCTCGTGCTCCTCGTAGCCGAACCAGAGCACCAGCAGCGGCACGATCACGGTGCCCCCGCCCACGCCGAACAGCCCGCTGAACGCCCCTGCCACCGTCCCGATGGCGGCGAGGCGGACGAACCGGGAGGACATCGCGGGGCATACTACGGGCGTGTCCGCTCCACCCGCAGACGCGCTCGCCGAGAGCCTGAGGCCGCTCACCGAGGAGCCCTCGAAGGCCGCCATCTTCTGCGACATCGACGGGACCCTCGCGCCGATCGTGAACCGGGCCGAGGAGGCCCACGTGCCCGAGGAGGTGTCGAAGCTGCTGG
>DAIMGB010000011.1:0-6551 GCA_036724195.1 Thermoleophilaceae bacterium | reverse complement strand
CCGCCGCTACGGGCTCGTGGCCTGCGTGTCCGGGCGCGCCGCCGCGGAGGCCAGGCGCCTGGTGGGTGTCGGCAGCATCACCTACGCGGGCTCGCACGGGGCCGAGCTGCTCGAGCCGGGCTCGTCGGAGCCGCGCCTGATCCCCGCCTTCAAGAGCTGGGAGGGGCACGTGCGGAGCTTCGCGGCCGACCGCGACACGCCCGAGCTGCGAAAGCTGCGGGTGCGGATCGAGGACAAGGGCCCGATCGCGGCGTTCCACTGGCGCAACGTTCCCGACGAGGACGCGGCCCGGACCCATCTCGAGGGGCTGGCCCAGGAGGCGGAGGCCGACGGCCTGGAGACCCACTGGGGACGCAAGGTCCTCGAGGTCAGGCCGCCGGTGCCGCTCAATAAGGGCCGGGCAGTGCGCGACCTCGTCGGCCGCGCAGAGGTGCGGGCCGCGCTGTTCGGCGGCGACGACGCCACGGACCTGGACGCCTTCGACGCCTTCGACGCGCTCGTGAAGGAGGGAGAGCTCGACGACGCGGTGCGCGTGGGCGTCAAGTCCGACGAGGGCCCGCCGGGCATCGCCGAGCGTGCCGACCTCGTGGTGGACGGCGTCGGGGGATTCGCCCGGGTGCTCGAGGTGCTCGCAGAAGCATGAGGTTCCGCGAGCTCCTTCGTTCGTCGGTCCTGCTCTCGGCCGGAGCGGCCAGCGCGCTCGCGGTGGTCTCGGTCTTCGGCACGACCCAGCAGGCGGACAACGTCCTGCTGTACGTGGCGCTGGGCTGGTGGCTGACCGCCGCCGCCGCGGGACTCTGGATGGGCCGCCGGCTGCGGGCCACGCCCGGCATCGCGCGACTGCTCGCCGATTCCCGCTCCACCACATCGCTGCCCGAGCTCGAGCCGGCGAGCGTGCTGTTCAACCGCCTCTGGCCCCTCGGCGTGTTCGCGGTGGCCGCGGGGGCGATCGGGATCGTGCTGCCCTCGGTCCCCGCCGTGGCCACGGGCTACGCGCTGCTGGTGGCCCTGACCTGGCGCCGCCAGGCGGCGGCCGTCGAGGCGATCGAGCACCGCGACGGCGTCGAGTTCTGGCTGGACCGCAGCTCGCCCTTCAGGGCGCCCCGCCTATTGCGGCTGCCCGGCCTGCGCAAGATCGAGCCGATGCCGGGCAGCGAGCGCGAAGCCGCGCCGCTCCACTAACTGCGCTTACGCAGTTCGTTCAGTTCGGGCCAGCTGCGCGTGTTCGCCACCTGCTCCTTCGTGAGCCAGGCCCGGCGCGCCGTTGCGATTCCGTAACGAAGCGTGACCGGCAGCGTGTCGACCCCGTGGGCGTCGGAGTCGATCACCAGCGTCACGCCCGCGTCGGCGGCCGCGCGCGCGTAGGTGTCGGGCAGGTCGCGCCGGTTGGCGTTCGAGTTGATCTCCAGGAAGGTGCCGCTCTTCGCCGCGGCCTCGATCACGCGCTCGATGTCGAGCGCGTAGCCCTCGCGCCTCCCGAGCATGCGCCCCGTGGGGTGGCCGATCGCATCCACCAACGGATGCTCGATCGCGGTGACCATGCGATCGGTCATCTCCCGCTCGGCCATCCGGAAGGAGGTGTGCACGCTGGCCACGACCCAGTCGAGCTGCTCCAGCAGCTCGTCGTCGTAGTCGAGCGAGCCGTCGGGCAGCACGTTGCTCTCGGTGCCCACCAGCACGGTGATCCCGTCCAGCTCGAGCGACCGCACGCGCTCGATCTGGCGCTTCAGCTCGTCGGGCGACACGTCGTTGTTGAAGCCGTGGCTTGCCGAGTGGTCGGTGATGGCGATGTACTCGTAGCCGTGGTCGCGCGCCGCCTCGGCCATCTCCGCGATCGTGTTGCGGCCGTCTGAGGCGATCGTGTGCATGTGCAGGTCGCCGCGGATGTCGGCCTCGGTGATCAGCTCCGGCAGCTTGCCGTCGCGGGCGGCCTTCAGCTCGCCGCGGTTCTCGCGCAGCTCGGGCGGGATGAACTGCATGCCCAGCCGCTCGTAGACCTCCTCCTCGGTCTCGAACGCCTCGGTCTTGCCGCTCTCGTCGTCGGCGATCCCGTACTCGCTCACGTGCAGGCCCCGCTTCACCACGTCGCTGCGCAGCGCCTCGTTGTGCTTGCCCGAGCCGGTGAAGTGCTGGAGCAGGTTGCCGAAGGCCCCCGCCTCGACGATCCGGAAGTCCACCGACAGCCCGGAGTGGGTGATCGCACGCGCGCCGGCCTCGCCCGTGGAGCCCACCTCGTCGACCTGGGCCAGCGAGGCGAACGCCTCGGTGAGCGCCTTCGGCTCGCTCGCGGCGGCCACGATGTCGAGGTCCTTGCAGGTGTCGGCCATGCGCCGGGCGCTGCCGGCCAGCTCCACGCGCAGCGCCGCCGGGTGCTCGCGCAGCGCGGCCACCATCTCCTCGCCGATGGCCAGCGCCTGGGAGAGCAGCACCCGCGGCTTGGCGCTGCCGTCGGCGCCCGCCTCCAGCGCGAGCATCACGTTCTCCTCGGCCTTCTTGCCGAAGCCCGGCACGTCCTTCAGGCGTCCCTGCTCGGCCGCCTTGCGCAGGTCCTCCAGCGACTCAACGCCTAGCTCCTGGTGGAGCTGGCGCGCCCGCTTCGGGCCCAGCCCGGGGATGCGGGTGACCTCGATCAGCCCGCTGGGGATTCGCTGCTTGAGCTTGTCGGCCGAGGGGATGCTGCCGTCCTCGAGCAGTGCGCCGATCTTCTCCGCGATCGTCTTGCCGACTCCCGCCAGCTCCTCGGCGCGCCCCTGGCGCTGGAGCTCGGCCACCGACACGCCCGCCTCGCGGATCGCCTTCGCGGCGTTGCGGTAGGCCACCACCCGGTAGATCACCGCGCCGTCCAGCTCGTAGAGGCTGGCCAGCTCGTCAAAGGCCTCGGCGATCTCCGTGTTCCGCATCGGCGGTTAGCGTACGCGCCGGTGACGGGGGTCTGGCTCGTGCTGCCCACATACAACGAGGTCGAGAACATCGGCCCGCTCGTGCGCGCCGCGCTGCCGCAGCTGGAGGCGTCGGGGCTCCCCCACCGCATCCTCGTCGTGGACGACAACTCACCCGACGGCACAGGCCGGCTGGCCGATGAGCTGGCCGATGAGCTGGAGCACGTGCAGGTGCTCCACCGCCCCGCCAAGCAGGGGCTGGGGCACGCCTACCTGGCCGGCTTCGCGGTCGCACTCGAGGGTGGCGCCGACCTGGTGATGGAGATGGATTCCGACTTCTCGCACGACCCCAAGGACCTGCCGCGCCTGATCGCCGCGGCCGAGGCGGACGTCGGGGACCTGGTGCTGGGCTCGCGCTACGTGCCGGGCGGCGGCGTCACGCAGTGGGGCCGCGTCCGGCGCTTCGTCAGCCGCGGCGGCTCGGCCTACGCGCGCTGGCTGCTCGGCGTGCCGGTGCGCGACCTGACCGGCGGCTTCAAGTGCTTCAACCGGCGCGTGCTCGAGGCGATCGACCTCGAGGACGTGCAGGCCGACGGCTACGGCTTCCAGATCGAGCTCACCTACAAGGCCATCAAGGCGGGCTTCACCGTCGCCGAGGTGCCGATCCTGTTCCGCGAGCGCGAGGCGGGAACCTCGAAGATGACCTCTCGGATCGTGCTGGAGGCCGTGTGGAAAGTGCCCGCGTTGAAGCTGCGGGTGCGCTGACAGGCGACGCTATACTTTTTGAAGCGACTCTGAACTAGAGACCGAAAGGACTGACGAACGTGGCCGGCAATCTCCCCGAAGTGACCGACTCGAACTTCCAGGCGGAGGTGCTCGAGGCCGACAAGCCCGTCCTCGTGGACTTCTGGGCTCCCTGGTGCGGACCCTGCCGGATCGTCGCCCCCCACCTCGAGGAGCTCGACGCCGAGCGCGACGACGTCACCGTGGTCAAGCTCAACACCGACGACAACCCGAACACGGCTGCCAAGTACAACGTGATGTCGATCCCGACCCTGCTGCTCTTCAAGCACGGCGAGGTCGCCCATCAGATCATCGGCGCCCTGCCCAAGCAGCGGCTCCTGCAGGAGCTCGAGCCGGCGCTAGCCGCCTAGGCCCGCCCCTAGCTGGCCGCTCTCACCGCTATCCGCAGCTCGCGACCTTCGATTGTCGCGGGCTGCCCGCCTTCCGCGCCGTCGTAGGCGAGAGCCGTGGCCAGCGTCTCGCCGGCCACGTACCCCTCGTGCGCCCGGGCGGCCGCGACCAGCTCGTCATCGCCGCCGAGCGTGAGGGAGATGCGGTCCTCCACGTTCAGGCCCGCTGCCTTGCGCGCGGCCTGCACGGCGTGCACCACCTCGCGCGCCAGGCCCTCGCGGCGCAGCTCCTCGTCGAGCGTGAGGTCGAGCGCCACGGCGTGCGTGCCGGCGCGCTCCACCTGGTAGCCGTCGAGCGGCTTCAGCACGAGCTGCACGTCGTCGGCCGAGAGCGGGTGGTCCTTGCCGTCGAGGTTCACGGCAACCTGGCCGCCCGCGCGCAGCGTGCGCGCGGCGCGGTCCGCGTCGAGGCCCGCCACCGCGGCGGCCACCTGCGGCATGTGCTTGCCGAAGCGCGGGCCGAGCGAGCGGTAGTTGGGCTTCAGCTCGAAGCTGCCCAGCTCGTCGGCCTGCGACACGTAGCGCACGCCCTTCACATTCAGCTCGTCGAGCAGCAGGTCCTGGAAGCGCTCGATGGCCGCGCGCTCGCGGTCCGCCGCCACCACCACGGCCTCGCGCAGCGGCTGGCGCACCTTCAGCTTGCCGTGGGCCCGCCCGGCGCGGCCCAGCTCAACCGCGTCGCGGGCAACCTGCATCTGCCACTCGAGCTCCTCGTCGCGCTCGCCCGGCTCGGGGTAGTCGCACAGGTGAACCGACGGCTCGCCGCCGTCGAGGTTCTCGTAGATCGCGTCGGCCACGAACGGCGTGAGCGGCGCCACCAGCTTCGAGATCGTCACGAGGCAGTGCTGGAGTGTGGCGAAGGCCGCGGGGTCACCGTCCCAGAAGCGCCGCCGCGAGCGGCGCACGTACCAGTTGGAGAGATCGTCCACAAGCTCCGCGATCGCGCGCCCGGCGAAGGTGGTGTCGTAGTCCTCGAAGCGCTCGGTGGCGCGCTCGGTGGTGGCCGACAGGCGCGACAGGATCCAGCGGTCGAGGTCGTTGGGCTCGCCCTCGCCGGCGGGCTCGCTCACGTTCGCGTAGAGCACGTGGAACGAGTAGGTGTTCCAGAGCGCGCGCAGGAACTGCCGCACCGACTCGCCGACTGTCTCGAGCGAGAAGCGGTAGCCGTCCCAGGGCTGCTTCGAGGTGAAGTAGTACCAGCGCAGCGCGTCCGCGCCATGCGCGTCCAGCACGTCCCAGGGCACCACGATGTTGCCCCGGCTCTTGCTCATCTTCTGGCCCTCCTGGTCGAGGATCAGGCCCAGGCAGAGCACGGTCTTGTAAGAGGAGCGGCCGAACAGCATCGTCGAGATCGCGAGGAGCGAGTAGAACCAGCCGCGCGTCTGGTCGAGCGCCTCGCAGACGTAGTCGGCGGGGAACTGCTCGCGGAAGAGCTCCTCGTTCTCGAACGGGGCGTGCCACTGCGCGAAGGGCATCGAGCCCGAGTCCCACCAGACGTCGATCAGGTCGGGCACGCGGCGGAAGGTCTTGCCGTCGCGCTCGAAGCTGACCTCGTCGATGTACGGCCTGTGCATGTCCTCCGGTACCTCGGCGCCCAGATCGCGCAGCTCCTGACGCGAGCCCACGCAGACGATCTCGCCGTCCTCCTCGGCGCGCCAGATCGGCAGCGGCGTGCCCCAGTAGCGCTCGCGCGAGAGTGCCCAGTCCACGTTGTTCTCGAGCCAGTTCCCGAAGCGGCCGTGCTTGATGTGCGCCGGATACCAGGTGACCTCCTCGTTCGCCTTGAGGAGCTCGTCCTTGACCTCGGTGGTGCGCACGTACCAGCTCGACTTCGCGTAGTAGAGGAGCGGCGTGTCGCAGCGCCAGCAGTGGGGATAGGAGTGCTCGTACTCGCCGGCGCGGAACAGCCGTCCGGACTCGCGCAGCGCCTCGATGATGGGCGCGTCGGCGTCGCGCACGTACATGCCGGAGAAGGGGCCGGCGCTGTCGTCGAAGTGGCCGTCGGGCTTGACCGGGTTCTGGATCGTCAGCCCGTTGTCCTGGGCCAGGCGAAAGTCGTCCTCGCCGAAGGCCGCGCCGGTATGGACGACGCCGGTGCCGTCCTCGATCGAGACGAAGTCGCCCGGCAGCACGGTGTGGCCCTTCTCGCCGTAGTCGCTGATGTATGGGAAGGGCGGCTCGTAGCGCAGGCCGAGCAGCTCGGCGCCCTTCACGCGGTCGACGATCTCCACGTCACCTGTGCCCCCGGAGGGGGTATCGCCGAGCACGGACTCGACCAGCGCCTCGGCCACGATCAGCACCTCCTGGTCGAGGCGGGCCCGGACGTATGTGACGTCGGGGTCGACGGCGATGGCCGCGTGCGGGACGAGCGTCCAAGGCATCGTGGTCCACGCCAGCAGCGAGACCCCGGGCTCGCCCTTCAGTGGGAAGCGCACGTAGACGCTCGGGTCGATCGTGTCCTCGTAGCCGAGCGCGACCT
>DAIMGB010000010.1:0-13925 GCA_036724195.1 Thermoleophilaceae bacterium | reverse complement strand
GGGACGCCAAGCGCGCGACGACCCACGACTTCCTCGCCGCCATCGAGCAGACGCGGCCGACGCTCGCGCAAGAGATCGTTGAGGGCTTTGAAGAGGACAGGAGCAGGTTCGCCCGCTACTGACGAGCAGCGCGTGAGGTGGCAGGCGTGCCAGGCGGGGCCCGTTCGGCGAGGGATCGGCGTCGTGGAAGCGCTCATGCTCGCCCTCGCGGTCAGGCAGTTCAACCGGACCGAATGACCTCATGCACGGAGGCCGGTGCCGGGAAGGTGCACCGGCTCGCCGGGCGACGGCGCCGCGGCCGCCGCAGGCCTGAAGCCCGACAGGCGCAGCGAGAAGGTCGATCCCGCGGCCGATGAGGTGACCACGCAGCCGCCGCCGTGCGCCTGCGCGAACGCGTCGACGATGGCCAGGCCGAGGCCGACGCCGCCCTGATGGCGCGTGCGCGAGCGCTCGGCGCGCCCGAAGCGCTCGAAGATCCGGTGCAGCGCCTCGGGCGGGATGCCGGATCCCCCGTCGCTGACGTCGATGACCACCGAGTCCGCCAAGCGCCGGACGGCAAGCTCGATCAGGTCCGTGCTCGTCGTGTGTTCGACGGCGTTCTCGAGCAGTGCGTCGAGCGCGATCCGCAGCGTGTACGGGTCGGCGTGCAGCGTGCCCGGCGTGACGGCACCGAGGCGCCACGCGCGTGGTGCGACCTCCGACCAGCGCACGAACACGTCCTCGATGAAGGGCTCGATGTCGATGTCGGACATGACGGCGAAGTCGGGCTGCTCCGCCTTGGCGAGCAGCAGCAGCTGCTCGACGAGGCGCGTGATCCGGTCGAGCTCGTCCATGGCGACCTCGACCTCGGGGGCCGCGATCGCCGGATCGCGGCGCAGCATCTCGAGGTGGCCGCGGGCGATCGTGACCGGCGTGCGCAGCTCGTGCGAGACGTCGTGCAGCAGCCGCTCCTGGCGTTCGACGAGCTGCGCGCGCTCCCGGGCCAGCGACTCCATCGCCTTGAGCAACGACTGCCGGCGCCGAGCGTGCCACACCATCGCCAGGAACATCGCCGACATGAGCGGGACCTCCCACAGCTCGCCCCAGAGCTGCGTGCCCTGGAAGGCGTCGTGGAGGATGAGAGCCCCGGTCGTGGTCGCCACCAGCCCGAGCACGACCGCCGTCGCACCGATGCCCCAGACGCGGAACCCGTAGAGGATCGTGAGGCTGACCCAGATGAAGTGGAACGGGATCGTCTCCCAGCTCGGAGACTCCGCCATGGCGACGAGGTTCGCGACCGCGAAGGCGACCCAGATGACCTCGACTGACCTACGCCGCAGAAAGCCGGTAGCCGACATTGCGGACGGTCTCGATCGGTGCCTCGGGGCCGAGCTTCCGGCGCAGCCGCCGGATGGAGACGTCGACCACGTTCGAGCGCGGGTCGAAGTTGTAGCCCCACACGTCGGCGAGCAGCCGCTCGCGGCTGATGACCTCGCCGGCGTGCTCGAGCAGATGGTGCAGCAGCCGGAACTCGCCATCGGTGAGCCGGCTGGCATGCTCGCCGATGCGCGCCTCGCGCCGCGCCTGGTCGAGCACGAGCGCACCGGCGCGCAGGATGTCGCCGTCGCCGCCCCTGTGTCGGCGGCGCCCCTGCACGCGCACCCGTGCCAGCAGCTCGTCGAGCGAGAACGGCTTGGCGAGGTAGTCGTCGGCGCCGAGCGCGAAGCCCCGCAGCTTGGTCTCGAGATCCGACCGCGCCGACAGGATCAGGACGGGGAGGTCGGGCTTGTGCGCGTGGATCTGGCGCACGACCTCGAGCCCGTCGAGCGTCGGCAGCATGAGGTCGAGGATGACGAGGTCGAACGGATGGGCGACGGCGAGTGCCAGCCCCTCAGGGCCGTCGTCCGCCATGCTCACGCACATCCCCTCCGCCCGGAGCGCCCGCGCGAGGAAGTCTGAGATCCGCGTCTCGTCCTCAACGACCAGGATCTGCATCTCCACCTCCTTGAAAGGAGATCTATACCACCGTGCAATCCGCAGCAACGGGTCCGGCATGACCCGGGGATGGCCTGGGGATGACAACGTCCGTCATCTCCGGCGCGGCGGACCGGCCCCGGAGGATACTGCTCCCGTTCCTCCCCGAGGAAGTGGAGGCAGTTCCCGGTGCGGCACGGATCGAAGATCTCCTTCATCGCTGGCGCCACGGCCGTGGCCGTCGTGCTGGTTGCGCTGTACGTGGCGGACTTCCTGGCGAGTACGCCGCCGACCTCGGCCGCGGCCTCGGGTCCCGGCGGCGCGCGGCTGACCCTCCAGACGGTCGCCGCCTACGGCCACGCGCCGGATCCCGACTGGGTGTCTTACCTCGTCCGGGACGCCGGCGGGCGGTGGCGCCACACCACCATCTTCACGGTGCCGGCGCACTCGCTCGTGCAGGTCACCATCTACCAGTACGACACGGCCACGGGCCTGCGCAACCCGTTCCTCTCCCAGGTGCGCGGGACGACCGGGGGCGTGATGGCCGTCAACGGCACCACGTTGCGGGCGCTGCCACCCGACGACGCCTCGCACACGTTCACGATCCCGGACCTCGGGGTCAGCGTGCCACTCAAGGGCGTCGCCGACGACGCGAAGAACCAGTGCAGCGTCGCACCCTGCACGCTCGCCGAGGCGCACACCACGATCACCTTCACCTTCCGCACCGGCAGGCGGGGCACTTTCCGCTGGCAGTGCTTCGTGCCGTGCGCGGCGGCCTTCGTGTTCGGCAACGGCGGGCCGATGCAGACGATGGGCTGGATGGACGGCCAGCTGAAGGTGGTCTGAGGGTGACGACCGGCGCCCTCGCCCCCGCGCCCGTGCCGGCCACGCGGCGCATCCTCGCCATCTGGGCCGTGCTGACGGTGATCGCCGTCCCGTTGGTCGTGCTCGTGCTCGGCCCCCACCTCCCGCCGGGCAACCTCAGCGAGGAGGCCAGCGGCCAGCGGCACGTCAACACGGTCCTTGCGGCGCTCGCCACCCCGGTCATGCTCGGCATCTGGGTCTTCCTGGCCGTCGCGATCATCACTTTCCGCGAGCGCGGCACCGCGCTCGCAGACGGCCCCCCGCTGCGGGGCGACACAGCGACGCAGGTGACGTGGGTCGTGGCCACGGCCGTGATCGTGATCGCGCTGGCCGGCTGGGGCACCTACGACCTGCTCGGTCCGGCGAAGGGCGCCGGAGGCGGGCAGGGACCGGACCCGCTGGCGGTGCCGGCCAAGGCCAGCTCGGCGCTGCAGGTGCAGGTGATCGGCCAGCAGTGGGCGTGGACGTTCCGCTACCCCCGATACGGCGGCGTCGAGACACCGGAGCTCGCGATCCCGGCCGGCCGGCTCGTGGAGCTGCACGTGACCTCGCTGGACGTCAACCACTCCTTCTGGGCCTACCAGCTGGGCGTGAAGGCGGATGCCATCCCGGGCAGCGACAACGTCGCCTTCGTACGGGCGCGCCACCCCGGCACGTTCGAGATCCGCTGCGCGGAGCTGTGCGGGCTCTGGCACGGGCACATGCACAACACCGGCGTGGTGATGACCGCGTCCCGGTTTGCGGACTGGATCCGCACCCAGCAGGCGCAGTACGCCCCGGCCACGAAGGTGCTGCCGCCGTACTACACGCACTACTTCCCCGACCCTCTGAGGAGGGCAGGCTGACATGAGCGCGGCGACGAGCGGCACGGTCCCGCCCCCGAACCCGCCCCGCGACACGACGCCCTCACGTCCGCTCTGGCGCAACCTCCTCGGCTTCAACGCGCTCACGGCGCTCGTGCTCGGCATCGCCGGATACGCGCTCGGCCACTGGGTGGGCAGCCGCATCGCGATCGGGCTGGACTCGCAAACGGTGACCGACCAGGACGACATCGCGATCTTCATGGGCTTCGTCTTCGCGGTGCTCGGCTGGCTGGCGGGGCTCGGCTTCCTCAACTACCCGCTAAGCCGCATGCTGGGCCGTTCCCCGGCGCTGCGCGAGCACGAGGAGGAGGGCCCCGGGCGGTACTTCCGGCTCTGCACCGACCACAAGGTCGTGGGCCTGCAGTACTTCGTCACGGTGCTGCTGTTCTTCTTCATCGCCGGGCTCAACGCCATGTTCATTCGCGCGGAGCTGATGACCCCGAACGAGTCGCTGTGGAAGCCGGGGCAGTACCTCTCGCTCGTGGGCCTGCACGGCACGATGATGCTGATCATGATGTCGGCGGCCGTCCTCGGGCCGTTCGGCAACTACTTGGTGCCGATCATGATCGGCGCGCGGCGAATGGCGTTCCCGCGCCTGGAGGCCCTCAGCTTCTGGCTCGTGCCGGCGGCGGGGCTGATCCTGCTGTCGGCGATCGCCTTCGGCGGCTTCCCCACCGGCTGGACCGGCTACGCGCCGCTGAGCAACGAGGCCGCCGGCGGCATGGACGCCTACATCATGGCGTTCGCGCTCATCGGCCTCTCGATGACGATCGTGGGCGTGAACATGCTCGCGACGGTGCTCACGATGCGCGCCCCCGGGCTCACGTGGAGCCGGCTGCCGATCTTCGTCTGGGGGGTGCTGTGCACCTCCGTGCTGATGGTCCTCGCGGCGCCGGTGCTGTTCGCGACGCTCGGCATGGTCGCCCTGGACCGCACCGCCGACACCTCGTTCTTCCTGGCCAGCGCCGGCGGCAGCCCGTTCCTGTTCGACAACCTCTTCTGGTTCTTCGGCCACCCGGAGGTCTACATCCTGGCGCTGCCGGGCTTCGGCATCGTGCTGGAGATCCTGCCCGTGTTCTCGCGCAAGCCGCTGTGGGGCTACCGGCTCGCCGTCGCCGGCATGGTGGGCGTGACGCTGCTGAGCTTCATGGTCTGGCAGCACCACCTGTTCGTGAGCGGGATGAACTCCGACCTGCGGCCGTTCTACATGCTCACGACCGAGCTGATCTCGATTCCGACCGGCTTCATCTTCCTCAACGGCATGGGCACGCTGTGGCGCGGGCGCCTGCGTTTCACGATCCCGATGCTGTTCTCGCTGGCGTTCTTCTTCAACTTCCTGATCGGCGGGCTCTCGGGCGTCTTCCTCTCGGACGTGCCCAGCGACGTGACGACCCACGGCAGCTACTTCGTCATGGCCCACTTCCACTACACGATCATGGGCGGCCTGGTCTTCGCCTTCTTCGCCGCGGTCTACTACTGGCTGCCGAAGATGACGGGGCTCACGTTCAACGAGACGCTCGCGAAGATCCACTTCTGGGGCATGTTCGTGTTCTTCAACCTGACGTTCGCGCCCCTTTTCGCCCTCGGTCTCCTGGGCATGCCGCGGCGCGTGTCGACGTACGCGCCGCGCCTGCATGGCCTCAACGAGTTCGTCTCGATCTCGGCGTTCCTGCTCGGGGCCTCGATGTTCGTCTTCCTGGTGAACCTCGTCTACTCGATGGTGATCGCGCGCGTCCCGGCGGCCGCCAACCCCTGGTACTCGCGAGGGCTGGAGTTCCAGCTGCCGACGCCCGTTCCGGTGAAGAACTTCGAGCAGACGCCGGTCATCGAGTCCAGCCCCTACGACTACGGCGTGCCCGACGCGCCGCCGGTGGCGACACTGGCGCCCGCCCCGACCGCGCCGGCCGGAGCGGGGTAGCCATGGCCTCCGACGCCCCACACGTCAGCCCGTACGCCGAGCTCGAGCCGCCCGAGATCCTGGCGCACAACCTGCAGGTCGGCGCGCGCCTGGCGGCGGCGGCCGAAGCGTTCGCGCTGCTGGCGTTCGTGTTCGCTTATCTCTACCTGCGCACGCTCAACAGCAACGGCGCCTGGCGCCCGAAGCACGTCGACCCCTCGGCGGGGATCGGCATCGCGATGATCGCCTGCCTGCTGGCGTGCGGGCTCGCCTACCGCGACGGGGTGCGGCGCCTCGGGGACGGCACCGAGACCGGCTGGCGGCGCGGCGCGATCGCGGCGCTGGTGCTCGGGCTGGCCGCCTTCGGGCTCATCATCGCCCAGTTCGTCGCGATCGACTTCGGCCCGACGAGCGGCGGCTACGCCAGCGTGTTCATCGGCTGGCAGTGCCTGTACGCCCTGGATCTGCTCCTGGTCCTCTACTGGCTGGAGACCCTGGTGGCGCAGTCGCTGCACGAGCACACGCAGGCGGTGGTCCCCGAGAGTGGCGACGTCGCGGCGCCGTTCGCCGTCATGCGCCCCGCGGGCGATGCGCTGGGCATCGTGCTCAACCTGACGATCGCCTTCGGCGCGCTCGCCTTTGTCCTCCTCTACGTCATATGAGCGCGCAGTCGGCATCGGCGGTGGTGAGGCGGGCCGGGGCGCCGGAGACGACGGCCGGCCCGTGGCTGCGCCTGGGCGCCCTTGCGGCCGCGGCGGCCACCGCTCTGGTGGTGGCCAGCGGCGCGCTGCGCCTCGGGGTACCCCACCGCGTGCTGGTCGCGGGCGCGCTCCCGCTGCTGGCAGCGGTCCTGCTCGCCGCACGTCTCGAGCACCCGCGCCTGCTGCGCCCCGCCGCGGCGGCGTTCGCCCTGGTGATCGCCGACAGCGTGCTGGGCGGAGTCGTGGCCCTGGCGGGACGCCCGGCCTGGGCGGTCGCCCTGCACCTCACGCTCGCGGCGCTCGCGTTCGCCGCGACGCTCCTGGCGGTCGCAGCCTGCTACCGCGGCGAGGCCCTCCCCGCCGGCCCGTGGCGCGACTACGTCACGCTCACCAAGCCGCGCATCATGGTGCTCCTGCTCATCACCGCAGCGGCCGGCATGTTCGCCGGCGCCCGCGGCGTGCCCGACGGCGCCAAACTCGCGGCGCTGCTCGTGGGGGGAGCGCTCGCGTCCGGTGGCGCGAGCGCGCTCAACCACGTCCTCGACCGCGACATCGATGCGCTGATGGGCGGTCGCACGGCGCGTCGGCCGGTGGTGTCGGGCCGCGTGGCACCGCCGCGCGCCCTCGAGTTCGGTCTCGTGCTGTCGGCATTCTCGTTCGTCCTGCTGGCGAGCGCCATCAACGTCCTCACCGCGGTGCTGGCAGCGGTCGGCAACCTCGGCTACGTGATCGTCTACACGCGGTGGCTCAAGCGGTCGACACCGCAGAACATCGTGATCGGCGGGGCGGCGGGCGCGATGCCGCCGCTCGTCGGATGGGCCGCGGCCCGTGGCGATCTCACGCTGCCGGCGCTGTTCCTGTTCCTGATCGTCTTCTTCTGGACGCCGCCTCACTTCTGGGCGCTGGCGCTCCTGATCAAGCGCGACTACGCGGCAGCAGGGATCCCGATGCTCCCCGTCGTCCGCGGCGATCATGAGACGGCGCGCCAGATCCTGCGCTACTCGCTGGTGCTCTGTGCCGTGACGGCGCTGCCGTTCGCCTGGCGCAGCGCCGGGGGCTTCTACCTCGGCATGGCGATCGTGCTCGACGCGTGCCTCGTCGCGCTCGCGATTCGGCTCCTGCGGGCGACGACGCCCGCCCGCGCGCGCGTGCTGTTCCACTTCTCGCTGCTCTACCTGTCGCTGCTCTTCGTCGCAGTGGCGATCGACCCGCTGATCGGATGATGACCTCCGCCACCACCGCACTCGCCCATGCGCTGAGCCTCCTCGGCGACGTCAAAGGAACGGGCGCCCCGAGCGACGTGACGGCGGGGGCCGTGCTCACGCTGGTGCTGCCCCTGGCGCTGCTGGTGCTCGTGCTGGCCTGGTGGTGGCTCGCCGTACGGCGCGGCTGGCCGTCGCTCCCGACCACCCGGCACCCCGCCCCGGAGCGCCACCGGTGGCACCTGCGCCACCGCGATGAATAGCGTTCAACGGTCCCGCCTGCGGGCCCGCGCATGGCCGCTGGGTGCGCGGGCGACCGCGCTGCTCGCGGCAGCCTGCGTGGTGGTGGGCGCCGCCGGGGGGCTCGCGCTGCACGGGCCGGGCGCTCGGCGAGCCGGCGCCCCGCACGTCGCCTTCCCGCCGAGCGGCGGGCTGCGCGGCGACGCCGTGTGGCCCGCGGGCCGCAGGCCGGCCCCGGCGTTCACGCTGCGCGACCAGTCCGGCCGCACCGTGTCGCTCTCCGACCAGCGGGGCCGCGCGGTGCTGCTCGCCTTCATGGACTCGCACTGCAAGCTGGTTTGCACACTGGAGGGCCCTTCCCTGAGCGACGTCCAGCGGCGGGTCGGCGCTACCCGCATGACGCTGCTCGTCGTGAGCGTCAACCCGTGGGAGGACACGGCGGCCAGCAGCATCGAGGCGGCGACCCGGTGGGGCCTGCGCGGGGACTGGCATTGGCTGCGCGGCAGCCCCGGGCAGCTGCAGCCGATCTGGCGCGCGTACGGCATCGAGGTGGCGCGCACCGCCGGCGACGTGGGCCACAGCACCGCCATCTACCTCATCGACGCGCGCGGCTACGAGCGGGCGGGCTTCAACTACCCGTTCCCGACCGGCGACGTGGTGCGGGACCTGCGCGGGGGCGCGCGCACGTCGGCGGGCTCCTGATGTCCGTACAGCAGCGGCTGCTGGCGCCGCCGCTGCTGTACGCCCTGGCCGCCGTGCTGCTGTACGCCCGCGGCAGCCGCCGTCACCTGCGCATCACGGCCTCCGCCGGCCGCCTCCGGGCCCACCGCCGCCGGACGTGGGCGTTCTACGCCGCGCTCGTGACGATCGTCGGCGCGCTGGACTCCCCGATCGACGACCTCGCGGCCAAGCTGTTCTGGGTGCACATGGTCCAGCACGTGCTGCTCATGATGGTCGCCGCGCCGCTGCTCGTGCTCGCCGCGCCATGGACGCCGCTGTGGCGGGGCATGTCGCTGTCCCTGCGGCGCCGGCTCGCCTCGGCGTACATGCGCTCGCCGACGTGGCGCGCGCTCGGGGCGGCCGGCCGCCGGGTCGCGGCGCCCGGGTCGGCCTGGGTCCTCTTCAACGTCGACCTGTGCGCCTGGCACGTGCCCGCGCTGTACGGGCTCACCCTCCGCAACCAGCTTGTGCACGAGCTCGAGCACGTCTCGTTCCTCGTGCTGGGCGTCGTGTTCTGGGCGCAGGTGATCGAGTCACCGCCGCTGCGCGCGCGGCTGGACCTGTTCCGCCGCGTGGCGTACGTGACGCTCGCCGCCACCGTCGCGTGGCTACTCGCCGTCGTGCTCGCGCTCGCGGGCTCGCCGCTGTATCCGGCCTACGCCGCCCTGCCCTCGCGCCCCGGCGGGCTGTCCGCCCTCGCCGACCAGCAGCTCGCCGCCGGGATCATGTGGGGCCCGGGCTCGATCCCGTATGCGCTGTTCGTGTTCGTGGCCCTCTATCGCTGGCTGGAGCCGGGCGGCTCCGCGGAGGCCGCCCGCACGCGGGTCGACGGCAGGTGGCGACCCTCAGGGACATGACGACCACAGGATGCTGGCGTCGGGCGCATTAATTCGATCAGGCGGCGCGTGAGTACTCGTGGAGGAGTCCTGTGGGGTGCGTAAATGCGATCGCGCTGCAAATCGTCCCGTTTCGTGGGCCGATCGAGTTTGCGCACCCCACAGGCCCGCAGGCTTGAGTGCAGCGATGAGTCTCGGCCGACCCGCGGTCTTAAGGGTATGTTGTAGTCACCTGGCGCCGGGACCGATGACGAGCATTCAGCAGCGGCAGCGCGAGCGGCGCCAGCAGAAGCTCGAGCCCATCCGCCGTCAGGTCGCCGACGGGTCACTCGTGATCAGGCAGATGACCGCCGAGGAGCGCAAGCGGCATCCGGCTCGGCGACGCGATCGGAGACGGCCTTGACCACCTTCTTCATTCCCGAACTGGACCCGCTCGAGGCGAGCGCAGAAGATGTCTACGCGGGGATCCGACAGGCGGCCGACGCGGAGACGGGTCACTCGCCGCAGGAGCAGCGGATCTTCAAGCTGTGGTTCCGTCGCGACGGCATCGACATTGAGGCCGAGGTCGGCAAGCCCGATCCGCTCGGCTGTCAAACGGTGCTCGCCATCCTCGACCTGGGGCGACTCTGGCCGTACCTGATCCACTGCGGTCGACCGGGAGGGCCAACGACACAAATCATCGTCCCCAAGCCCGTCTACGCGGTGACGGAGTTCACCTCGTGAGCGCCTCCGCACGACCTCGAGGACCTGAAGGCAGCCGCGCGCTATCTGGAGGGCCGACCGTGACGGGCGGCGACGGGAGAGCCGCTATGGCGGCGATGCGCGGGCTCTGCCGCCCAGCTGCTCGCGGCTGGCGCGCGGTCGATTTCGACCAGGAGGCGCTCCGCGTGGTCGAGTCCTGCGGCCAGGGCGAGCTGTCGCGCCCGAAGTCCGGACGTGCGCGCACCGTTCCGATTGTCGAACAGGTCGATCACGCCCTAATGAAGCTGGCGGGGCGCGAGCGCCACACGCAGCCGGCGGATCTTGTCTTCCCCCGGCTGCACCTTCGGCTCGCTGGCGATCAACTACGCCTCGATCGTCCCGCTCCAGGCGTGGAGCGGGCTACGCCGGCGTCAATGCGACGATGCGCTACCTGGACGACAAGAGCCGCGCCGACGACGCGCGGCTGCTCTCCCATGCCTTCCGCGCTGACGGCGATGCCGGGGGCGGGGCCCTCGCTCGGCAGCGTGAGCGCGCCCTCGGTGCGGTAGCGGTTGGTCTCGATCGAGACCTGCTCCTGGCGAAGGTCCATGCGCGGCGGATGGTGGCCGCGCCGGGGGGTTGGCCGCTTCTACTTCTTCGCGGCCTCGAAGTAGGGGTTCGTGCCGGTCTGATGGTCGGTCACGTCCACCACGCTCGTGATCTCCGGCACGGCCTGGATGATGGCCGTCTCGATCCCCTGGCTGAGCGTGACGGTGGCCATCGCGCAGCCCTGACAGCCGCCACCCAGCCTGAGGTAGGCGGTTCCCTGCTCGACCGCCACGAGCTCGGCGCGGCCGCCGTGCTCGGCGATCGTCGGGTTCACCTGCTGGTCGAGCACCTGGATCACGCGCTGGGGCACGTCGCCGCTCAGGTCGGCGGGCGGTGGCGCGCCGATCGCTGGGCTCGGCGTGTTGGGGTTGTCTACGCGCAGGCCGTGGGCGCCGAAGGGGTCGTCCAGCCAGTCGATCGTCGCGCCGCGGACCTTGTCGAAGTCCCGCTCGGGGACCACGATCGCGAGGTCGCGTTGGCGGACGACGGCGTCGTAGGGCGCCGCCGCGTCGAGCGGCTTGAGCGCGATGCTGCAGGTCCACTGGTTGCCGGAGGTGCCGGTCACCTCGAGCCACATCGCCTGGCGCTCGGGCTCCGCCTCCTGGAGCAGGAAGCCCATGACCTTGTCGTAGGCGGCGTTGGTGATGGCGAGCATCGGCTCGCCGGAGGTCTGATCGTCGGCGCTCATCGGGCCCGGGCCTACGATACCGGCGTGGCTCGCTTGCTCCTCCTGCTGCCGACGGCCAGCTACCGGGCGGCCGACTTCCTCGCCGCCGCCCGGGCGCTCGGCGCCGAGGTCGTGGTGGCGTCCGAGCGGCGGCTCGTGTCGATGGGCGACAACCAGTTGACGCTCGACCTGCGCCGGCCGGAGGCGGCCGCGGAGGCGATCGCGGCGGTGGCGGAGGAAAGGCCGCTCGACGCAGTGGTGGCGGTCGACGACCAGGGAGTGCGCGTGGCCGCGCTCGCGGCCGAGCGGCTGGGGCTCTCCGGAAACCCGCCGGAGGCCGCGGCCGCGACGCGCGACAAGGCCGCGATGCGGCGCGCGCTCGCCGCCGCCGGAGTACCGCAGCCCGAGCATCGCACGCTCGGCCCGAGCGACGACTCGGCGGCGGTCGCCGCCGAAGTCGGGCTTCCCTGCGTCATAAAGCCGCTCTCGCTGTCGGCGAGCCGCGGCGTGATCCGGGCGGACGATCCGGAGGCCGCGACGGCGGCGGCGGCGCGGGTTCGCGCGATCCTCGCCGAGGCCGGGGAGGACCCGAAGGGGCCGCTCCTGATCGAGCGCTACGTGCCCGGCGCCGAGGTGGCCGTTGAGGGTCTCCTGCGCGCCGGCTCGCTCGAGCTGCTCGCGGTCTTCGACAAGCCTGACCCGCTCGAGGGCCCCTACTTCGAGGAGACGATCTTCACCACGCCGTCGCGGCTGCCAGCCGACGTCGTCGCGGCCGTCGTTCGCACGACCGCGGATGCCTGTGCGGCGCTCGGGCTGCGCGAGGGCCCCGTTCACGCGGAGCTGCGCACCGACGACGAGCGCGTGTGGATGCTCGAGCTCGCCGCGCGCTCGGTCGGCGGGCTGTGCTCGCGCTCGCTGCGCTTCGGCGTCGGTGTGAGCCTCGAGGAGCTGATCCTGCGCCACGCGCTCGGGCTGCCGCTCGGCGACCTCCGCCGCGAGGCGGCGGCGTCGGGCGTGATGATGCTGCCGATCCCGCGCGCGGGCGTACTGCGGGAGGTGCGCGGCCAAGACGAGGCACGCGCCGTGCCGGGCATCGGCGGGCTCGAGATCTCGATCGGCCGCGACCGTCCCGTCCGTCCCCTGCCGGAGGGCGATCGCTACCTCGGCTTCCTGTTTGCCCGCGGCGAGACGCCCGCGCAGGTCGAGCACGCGCTGCGAGCGGCGCACGAGCGGCTCGAGATCGACATCGCCGAGCCCGCGGCCGGCGAGCCGTCGGAGCCCGCGGCGGCGGGGGGCTAGGCTCCCGAAGCGATGCGCGTCCTGCTCGTCT
The DNA here is from genome assembly GCA_036724195.1 of Thermoleophilaceae bacterium. Lineage (GTDB taxonomy): Bacteria > Actinomycetota > Thermoleophilia > Solirubrobacterales > Thermoleophilaceae > DATACN01. The sequence continues at coordinate 1,362 of DAIMGB010000010.1, read as the reverse complement.
CGACCTACGAGCTCGGCCACCAGCCGCTGCACGTGGCCTCGCCGGCGGCTGCGCTGCGCGAGGCGGGGCACGAGGTGCGCTGCCTCGACCTGTCGGTCGAGCGCTGGGACGCCGGCGCGCTCGAGTGGGCGCAGGCCGCGGGCTTCTCGGTGCCGATGCACACCGCGATGCGCCTTGCGATGCGGGTGGCGGCCGGCGTCCGCCGCGCGCGGCCCGAGCTGCCGGTCTGCTTCTACGGCCTCTACGCGCCGGTGAGCCGCGACCTCACAGTCGGCGCGCTGGCCGACCGCGCGATCGCCGGCGAGTACGAGCCGGCGCTGACGGCGTGGGTCGGCGAGCTGGCGGCCGGCGGTCCGCCCGACGCGCGAGCGGACGAGTCGCTCATCCAGCTCGGCCGGGGCGAGTTCGAGCTGCCGGCACGCGACCTGCTACCGCCGCTCGAGAGCTACGCACACCTCGCGCTCGGAGGCGACGAGCGGCTCGTGGGCTACGTCGAGGCGAGCCACGGCTGCGTGCACCGGTGCCGCCACTGCCCGGTGCCCACTGTCTACGACGGGCGCATCCGCATCGTCGGCGCGGACACCGTGGTGCGGGACATCGCGCGCCTCGTCGAGCTGGGCGCCCGCCACATCACCTTCGGCGACCCCGACTTCCTCAACGGCCGCCGCCACTCGCTGCGCGTCGTGCAGGCGATGCACGAGCGCTTCCCCGAGCTCACCTTCGACTGCACGACGAAGGTCGAGCACATCCTGCGCGACGCCGAGCTGTGGCCGACGCTCGCCGGGGCGGGCTGCCTGTTCGTGGTCTCCGCGCTCGAGTCGGTCAACGACGAGATCCTCGAGCGGCTCGACAAGGGCCACACGACCGGGGAAGCCGCACGGGCGATCGCGCTGCTGCGCGAGCAGGGGATCGAGGTGCGGCCGTCGTGGATGCCGTTCACCCCCTGGACGACGCCCGGCGACGTGGTCGAGATGCTCGACTTCGTGGCCGAACACGACCTCGTCGGCAACGTCGATCCGGTCCAGTACACGATCCGCCTGCTGCTCCCCGAGGGATCGCTGCTGCTTGAGCGCCCCGACATGCGCCCGCACCTCGGCGGCTACGACGCCGAGCGGCTCAGCTACAGGTGGACCCCGATCGACCCCGACAGCGACCGCCTCCAGGCCCGCCTCGCGGCGCTCGTCGAGCAGAGCGCGGCGGGCTCCGAGCCGATCCCCGAGACGTTCGCGAAGGTGCGCGCGGCGGCGCTCGAGGCGGCTGGGCGGTCGCCGTCGCCCGCCGGCCGCGCCGAGCCGATCCTCGCCGGCTCGACCGAGGGGAGGCCACGGCTCACCGAGCCGTGGTTCTGCTGAGCGGAGCCCA
>DAIMGB010000009.1:13443-14162 GCA_036724195.1 Thermoleophilaceae bacterium | reverse complement strand
TACTCGAGGTTCGAATAGCCCTCGCCCGCGCGGGCGGCCGCGGCGGCCGCCTCGGGATGGAGCGGCGCGCGGCCGAGGTTGGTGTGCACGATCACGCCTGTTGCGTTCAGCAGTGGGCGCAGCGACGGGCGCGCCTCGAGCCGCGCCAGCGCAAGTGCCTCGGCGGCCAGGTCGGCAGGTGGCTCTGCGCCCGCCAACAGTGCCTCGCGCGCGGCGGCGATCACGGCGCGGGCGGCGCGAACCGCCGCATCGTGCGGGACGCCCTCGAGCCGCGCCGAGAGCTCCTCGACGGAGGGCAGCTCCTGCAGACGCTCACTGGCCACTCGCGGGCGGCTCGCCCTCGACCCAGCGCTCCTCGCCACCCTCCACCTCCTTCTTCCAGATCGGCGCCTCGGACTTCGCCCGGTCGATGATCTCGCGCGCGCCCGCGAATGCCTCGCCCCGGTGCGGCGCCGACACCGCCACCACCACGCTCGGCTCCGACAGCCCGACGCTGCCCACGCGGTGCTCGACCGCCGCCGCACAGAGGCCGTGGCGCTCGATGGCATCCGCCGCGATCTCGGCCAGCCGCTCCTCGGCCATCTCGGCGTAGGCCTCGTACTCGAGTCGCTCGACCTCGCGTGTGACCCCGGAGAAGGTGACCACGGCGCCGGCGCGCGGGTCGCGCACGCGGGCCAGCAGCGCATCGGCGGACAACGGCTCCGCGGTCACCCGCACCC
>DAIMGB010000009.1:0-13433 GCA_036724195.1 Thermoleophilaceae bacterium | reverse complement strand
ACGGTGTCGCCGCCGGCCACCGGCGGGATCAGCGCCAGCTCGTCGCCGGCGGCCAGCGCCTGGTCCTCGCGTGCGTACTCGCGGTTCACGGCCATCACCAGCGGCAGCCCCGCGGCCAGGTTGGACAGCTCGGCCAGCGCGTCGCGCACACGCGCGTCCTCGGGCAGGTCGAGCACGACCTCCGAGGCGCCGGCGCGCTCGCGCAGCATCGCGAACAGGCGAACGGTGACCTGCACAGCGCTGATGTTAGGGCGATTCGGCCCGGACGCCGCAAGCAGCCGGCTCGGCCGGCTGCGCGCGGATGACGTTATCCAGCCGGCGTGCGCTGGGCGGGCGCCTGGAGCAGCCGCAGCGCCGGGGGCTCGCCGCGCAGGGTCCACAGCTCGACCGCGCCCGAGCGGCCGCGCAGCTCAGCCGCCCCGGCGGGCTCCAGCACGTGCGCCTCCTGCGGCGTGAGCAGCTCGTAGGTGGCTGCCGAGAGGAGGAGGCCGCCACCTCGGTCGCGGGTCATGCTCTCGATGCGGGCGGCCACGTTGGTGGTGTCGCCGACGGCCGCGTACTCGAGCCGGCGCTCCGAGCCGACGGTGCCAGACATCACGGCGCCGCTGTTCAAGCCGACGCCCATTCGCAGCGAGTCCAGCCCGCGCTCGGCCAGCCAGTCGTTGAACGCCGGCAGCCGCACCTCGAGCATCTCCCCCGCGGCGGCCAGGGCCGCGCTCGCGTGGTCGTCGCGCTCGATCGGGGAGCCGAACACGGCCATCAGGCCGTCGCCCATGAAGGACACCACGGTGCCGGCCTGGTCGAGCACCGCCTCGCTCATCGCGGTCAGGTAGCGGTTCAGCAGCTCCATCACGCGCTCGGCGCCCAGGCTCTCGGCCATGGTGGTGAAGCCGCGCAGGTCGCAGAACAGCACGGTGGCCTCGATGCGGCGCGCCGGCAGCCGGCGGCCGCCGTCGCCGCGGTCCACGAGCTCCTTGACCACGGCCTCGGGCACGAAGCGCGCGAAGGCCTCGCGCGTGCGGCGGCGCTCGCGACCCTCCGCGGCCAGGCGCAGGCCCAGCGCGCCGAGTGTGCCAAGCACCAGCGCCAGGATCGGAGCCGCCACCCACACCACCAGCCGCGCGCCGAACAGCAGCTGGGCGGCCAGCGCGTACCCGGCCAGCGCGCCCACCGCGGCCGCGCCGATCCCGACTGGCCGCAGGCGCAGGCTGGCCAGCGGCGCCACGAGGGCCATCATCAGCAGGCCGAGCAGCGACAGCGCGAGCGGCGCGCGCTTCAGCGGGAAGCCGCGCAGCGCGGTCGAAATGGCCGCGGCCTGCAGCTCGGGCCCGGCCATCACCTGCTCGCGCGCGGTCGAGGTGTGGTGTACGTCCTGCAGGCTCGGCGCCGAGGCGCCCACCACCACGACCTTGCCGCGCACGAGCGCGGGGTCGAAGCGGCCGCTGAGCACGCGCGAGAAGGAGAGCGTCGGCACAGTGCCGGGCCCGCCGGAGAAATCGATCAGCGCCCGGCCGTGCTCCAGCGCGGGGTCGTGAAGCTTGCGGCCCGTGGCGGCCTCGGCCGCGGCCAGGGGAAAGCTCTCCAAGCCGTCCACGCGGGGCACGAGGCGCCGGATGATCCCGTCCTGGTCCGCCGGCGCCGCGGCTTGCCCGGCGCGGGCGCCCGCCCGGCGCAGGCTCTCGTCGCCGCCGAGCACGTTCGTGTGCCCGTGACGGTCGACCTCGGTCGTGGACAGGACCACGTGCTTCGCCCGCCCAACCGCGCTGTAGAGGGCGGCGTCCTCGCGCGGCGCGCTCGGCTCGGTGAACTGCACGTCGTAGGCGATCTGGCGCGCGCCGGCCTTGCGCAGCTGATCGATCACACGCGCGTGCAGCGAGCGCGGGAAGGGCCAGCGCTGTCTCAGTTCGTCGAAGCTCGTGTCGTCGATCGCGACCACCGCGACGTCGTGCACCGGCCGCTCGCCGCGCACGGCGAAGCGCGCGTCGGTCGCCTGTCCTTCGAGTCCGTCCAGAGCGCCCAGCGCCGAAGCACCCAGCGCGATCCCCACGGCCCCCAGGGCGACGGCGGCCGCCAGGGCCAGGCGGCGCCGCACGGTGTCAGCTCCCGCGCTTGGGCGCGGGCGCGCCGTGTTCCTCAGCCACCCGCTCGACGATCGCGACGATCTCCGGGAAGACCTCGGTGAAGGCGTCCACCAGGCGCGGCTCGAAGTGGGCGCCGCTGTCCATCTGGATCTCCTCGAGGGCCTGATCCACGCTCCAGGCCTCCTTGTAGGGCCTGTCTGAGATCAGCGCGTCGAAGACGTCGCAGACTGCGGTCACGCGGGCGGAGAACGGAATCTCCTCGCGCCGAAGGCCGCGCGGGTAGCCCTTGCCGTCCCAGCGCTCGTGGTGGGTGAGGGCGATCACCTCGCCAAGCTGCACCACCGGCGAGCGGCTGCCCGCCAGGAGCTCCGCGCCCACCGCGGCGTGGGTCTTCATGATCTCCCACTCCTCGGCGTCGAGCTTGCCCGGCTTGCGCAAGATGCGATCGGTGATAGCGATCTTCCCGACGTCGTGCATCGGCGCGGCCTGCAGCAGCAGCTCGGCCTCCATCGGAGTCGCGCCAGCGGCGAGCGCGAGGCGCGAGCAGAGCTGGCTCATGCGCGTGATGTGCACGCCGGTCACGTGGTCTCGCGACTCGGCCGCGTGGCTCAGGCGCCGCACGACCTCGAGCTGCGTCTCGCGCAACTCTGCGGTGCGGTCCTGCACAGCGGTCTCGAGCTTGCTGTTCTGGCGCGCGACCTCCTCCTTGGAGAGCGTCAGCGAGCGAGCCAGCACGCCCAGCATGCGCCTGGCGGCGAGCGGATGGCTGTCGAAGATCTGCTCGAGATCGTTCTTGCCGATCTCGATCGTCTCGCAGTCCTCGATGGCGATGACGGAGGCGAGTCGCGGCGCGGAGTTGAGCACCGCCAGCTCGCCGAAGGCCTGGCCCGGCTCGACGCGGTCGAGCACGAGGCGGTCGTCATGGGTGGGCCGCACCACCTTGAGCGTGCCGCGACGGACCACAAACAGCGAGGTGCCGTCGTCGCCCTCGTGGAACACCACCTCGCCGGGCGCGGAACTGGCGCCTGCCGGCGCGCGCCGCGAGGTCGCGCAACGCTTCGGGAGGCAGCTCGGACAGCATCTCCACCCGAGCCAGCTCCTCGGGCCGGACGGGCAGCACGAAGGGGGTGTCGATCAGGCGGCCCAGCATCAGCGACGGTTGCGCAGTGGGTGAACTCGAGCGAGGTAGGAGTGGCCCTTGGGCACCATCACGGCGCGGTGGCGGACGAAGTCGCCGACGGCCACGAGGCCGCGCCTGACAGTTACCCGTGTACCGGCGCAGCTGTCCTCGGTGAACCAAATGGTGCCGCGCACCGTGGCGGCGCCGTGACGGCCGCGCGTCCTGAAGTTGCCGTGGCCGCTGCCCCAGAGGCCGCGGACCCTGCGGTACTTGCTCTTCCTGCGCGCCGAGGCGAACGCCGACGACTGCGAGCCGCCGGTGCTGCCGGGGCGCCAGCACGAAGAGAAGTCGCCGCCGCGCAAGACCAGCTCGGTGATCGGCTTCCTGGCTCGCTTTTGCTTCACCTGGAAGAGGCCGCCGTGGAAGGTCGCGCTCTGGTTGGTGCCCTTGGAGTCCTTGGCCGAGGTCAGCGTGACCTTGCCCTTGGAGGCGTCCACCAGCGAGCCGACGGGGATCGACGCCGCGTCGTCCAGGCTCACGTACTGGTTGGAGCCCGGCACCTTCACCGTCACGGTGCCGCCCTGGTGGCTGGCCTGGAGATCCTCGCCCACCGTCGGGGCGTTCACCGCGGGCAGGTGCGACGAGCCCGGGCCCGAGTTGTCGCCCGGAAGCGGCAGGCCGGCCACCACGCCACCCCCGCCGCTGCCGCTGCCGCTGCCGCTGCCGCCATCGTCGACGGTCTCCGTGACCACCTTGCGGATGCGGTTGTTGCCGCTGTCCGCGATGTAGGTCGCGCCGTCGTACACCAGCACGTCCTTGGGGCCGCTGAGCGAGGCGTCGCTCGGGGCGCCGCCGTCTCCGTCGAAGGCGTTGGTACCGTCGCCGATCTTGGTATTGATCGTGCCGTTCCTGACCCTGCGGATCACGTTGTTGCCCGTGTCCGCGATCAGGAAGCTGCCGTCAGGGTTGACCTCGACGCCGGCGGGGGCGTTCATGCCGGCGAGGGTCGGGTCGCCGCCGTCGCCCGCGTAGCCGGCGTTGCCGTCGCCGGCCGCCGTGGAGATCGTGCCGTCGGCCGCCACCTTGCGAATCACGTTGTTGCCGGTGTCGGCGATCAGGAAGCCGCCGTCAGGCGTGGCCGCCACGTCCTCCGGGTTGCAGAGCTGCGCCGCGGTCGCGTCGCTGCCGTCGCCCGAGTAGCCGCCGCTGCCGTCGCCCGCCGCAGTGCTCAGCTCGCCGGTCGCCGAGATCTTGCGGATCACGTTGTTCTCGGTGTCGGCGATCAGGAAGCCGCCGTCGCTGGTGACCGCCACCGCGCTGGGGTGGTCGAGGTCCGTGTCGGTGCCGAACACGGTGCCGAGCAGGCCCTGGAGCAGGCTGCCGATCAGGCCGACGCCCTCCGTGCCGGTTCCGGCGACGGTGGTGATCGTGCCGTCGGGCGCGACCTTGCGCACGCGCATGTTGTCGGTGTCGGCGATCAGGAAGCCGTCGGGCGTGAAGGCCACGCCGCGCGGCTGGTTGAGGCTGGCGTCGGTGGCCAGCTGGTTGTCGCCGTCGAACCCGGCGAAGCCGTCGCCGGCGACGGTGGTCACGCTGCCGTCGGTGGCGACCTTCTGGATGCGGTTGTTCATCGTGTCGACGACCAGGTAGCCGCCGTCCGGCGCCGCAACCATCGAGCGCGGGTAGGAGAGCTGCGCGGTGTCGCCGTCGCCCAGGAAGGTCCCGATCCGCTCGACCGTGCTGGTGTGCGCCGTTGCGGCAAGCGGAAGCGCCAGCCCCAGGCTGGCGCACAAGATCGTCGCGATAAGGCTTCGAGGGGTATTCACGCGCAGAAGTGCCTCCGCGAGACTTATCGAGAGGCCCGCGCGGGTACCTGATCGCTGCCGGACAGATGTTCGACGGGTGAACCCCCCGTATCCTTTGGGGGTCCCGCATGGCCAACAAGCCGGATCACAAGCCCAGCATCGCCCCAATCGTCGGGCCGGACGATCCTCGGCACTTCACCGACTCGGGCATCGAGATCAAGGCGAGCTACGACGAGAGCGACGTCGCGCCGGGCCTGGAGGAGCGGCTGGGCGAGCCCGGCGAGTACCCGTACACGCGCGGCGTGCACGCGGAGATGTACCGCAAGCGCAAGTGGACGATGCGCCAGTACGCCGGCTACGCCAGCGCCAAGGAGACCAACGAGCGCTTCCACTACCTGATCGACCACGGCTCGACGGGGCTGTCGATGGCGTTCGACCTGCCCACCCAGCTGGGGCGCGACTCCGACGACCCTCTCTGCGAGGGGGAGGTCGGCCGCACCGGGGTGGCCATCGACACGATCGACGACATGCGCCGCGTGTTCGAGGGCATCCCGCTCGCCGACGTGTCCACCTCGATGACGATCAACGCGCCCGCCGCGGCGCTGCTCCTGCTGTACGAGCTGGTCGGCGAGGAGCAGGGCGTCGAGTCGAAGGACCTGACCGGCACGACCCAGAACGACATTCTCAAGGAGTACATCGCGCGCGGGAACTTCATCTACCCGCCCGAGCCGGCGATGCGGCTGACCACCGACCTGTTCTCGTACTGCCAGGAGAACGTGCCGAAGTGGAACACGATCTCGATCTCCGGCTACCACATGCGCGAGAAGGGCTGCTCGGCCGTGCAGGAGGTGGGGTTCACCCTCGCCAACGCGATCGCCTACGTGCAGGCCGCCATCGACGCCGGGCTGGAGGTGGACGCCTTCGCCCCGCGGCTGGCCTTCTTCTTCAACGGCCACAACAACGTCTTCCAGGAGGTCGCCAAGTTCCGCGCCGCCCGCCGCATGTGGGCGCGGATCATGAAGGAGCGCTTCGGAGCCGAGGACGAGCGCTCGATGAAGATCCGCTTCCACACCCAGACCGGGGGTGTCACGCTGGCGGCGCAGCAGCCGCACAACAACATCGTGCGAGTGGCCCTGCAGGGCTTCGCCGCGGTCTGCGGCGGCACGCAGTCGCTGCACACGAACGGCTTCGACGAGGCGCTGGCGCTGCCCAGCGAGACGGCCGCCCGCATCGCGCTGCGCACCCAGCAGATCCTCGCCTACGAGTCAGGCGCCGCCGACTCGGTCGACCCCTTCGCCGGCTCCTACTTCGTCGAAGCGCTCACCGACGAGATCGAGGAAGCCGCCCAGGCGCTGATCGACAAGGTGGACGAGATGGGCGGCTCGGTGCAGTGCATCCCCTTCATCCGCGCCGAGGTGGAGGAGTCGGCATGGGGCTACGAGGAGCGCTACAAGCAGAAGCAGGACATCGTGGTGGGCGTGAACGAGTTCGTGACCGACCAGATCGACGAGGTCGAGATACTGCGCGTGGACCCCGAGTCCGAGCGCGAGCAGGTGGAGCGGCTGAAGAAGTTCAAGGAGGAGCGCGACACCGAGGCCGTGGAGAAGCGCCTCGATGACCTGCGCGAGGCGGCCAAGGGCGAGACCAACCTGCTCGAGCCGATGCGCGCCGCGCTGAATGACAAGGCCAGCCTGGGCGAGGTCTCAGGCGTGCTCCGCGAGGAGTACGGCGAGTACACCGAGGCATGAGGGCAGCGGCGGCCGCGCTGGCTACTCTGGCGCTCCTGGCCGTGCCGGCGTCGGCGGGCGCGAAGAGCTTCCACACCCCGTCCGGGAACATCGCCTGCCTCTACTCGGCGAAGGGCGGCCCCGGCGCGTTCCTGCGCTGCGACGTGCACTCGCTGAACGACACCGCGTTCAGGCTCGACCGCAAGCACCGTGCCCGGCGCGTGCACGTGACCGACGCGGTGCCCGCCGGGCACGTGATCGCCTACGGCCGCTCGCTGCGGCTGGGCCCGTTCACCTGCAAGTCGCGCCGCACGGGGCTGACCTGCCGGGCCCGCGTAAGCCGCCACGGCTTTTTCCTGAGCAGGGCCCGCCAGCGCGTGTTCTAGTGCCTGATCGTCACGCGCAGTGAGCGCAGCGGCGCCTTGGCGCTGCCGCGCGTAGCGCGCATGCGGGCCGTCAGGCGCAGCGAGCGCATGCCGCGCAGGCGCTTACGCGCCCGCCGGGTGAGGTGCACCCGGAAGGACTTCACGCCCGCCTTCGACAGCTTCACCACGCCCACGCCGATCACGCTCGGCAGGTGCAGCCGCCGCGCCGTCGAGCGTGACAGGCGCAGCTCCACGCGCACGCGGCAGGCCTGGTTGCAGCGCACGCGCACCAGCACGCCGCGCGAGAGGATCGTCTTCAGCGCCTGCCGCGAGCGCAGCGAGAACTTCGAGGTGAGCTTGGGTGTGGGGGTTGCGGCCGGGGCGGTCGGAGCGACCGGCTGCGCCGCGGCTGCCGCGCTGCTCGGCCCCGTCACGCGCACACCCTGGAGGGGCTGTGCGTCCTTCGTCCAGATCCAGTCGCCGGCGACCTGGTCGAATCCGCTCTGCGACGCATCGGCGTTGACGAGCACGGCGGTAATGCGGCCGTAGCTGCCGGGGTTCGCCAGGGTCACGCTGCCTGCGCCCCCGCCCGCGATCCGCTGCACCACGGTCGTGACCGCGCCGGCGTGCGGGTCCGAGCCGGTCCGGCCCACCAGGGCCAGCGTGGAGTCGAGGCCGGCCGGGGCGGTGGCGTGCAGCTCGAGCGCCGGTTGCGAGCCGTCCGGAGTCACGTCGACGAGTGCAAAGCTCGTGTGGTCCAGCGTGACCGTGCGCCCGGCCGCGCCCAGCGTGAGCGGCGCGCCGCTGCGTCCCACGTCGGGGAAGGAGCCGTGATCCGAGTCACCGGCGAAGGGGCTGCCCGGCGATTCCCACTCGGCGACGGCGGCGGCGAAGCGGCCGAACTCGTCGCCGAAGCCCGCGCCGCCGTCGGCCTGCGAGATGTCGCCATAGGCGTCGGGAGCAAAGTCCGAGGTGGGCGTGCTGACGTCCGACACCTCCCAGGCCTGGCGGATCGCGGTCTGGCCGTAGCGCAGGTCGAACCAGTGGTTCCAGACCGCGCTGCCGTACATCTTCAGGTCACACGACGTGCCGGGCGGGTCAGCCGCGGTCAGCGGCGTCTGGCTGCAGCCGATCCAGGGATCGAGGTAGTTCAGGTAGTCGTCGATCGCCGGGTAGACCTTGTTCTCCGCCCAGGTCGCCGTGGACTCCAGCATCCAGGTGTCCTGGATCGAGTCGTAGGTGAACTGGAGCACGTGGTTGTACTCGTGGGCGGCGGTCACGTCGAGGGCATCCACCGGGTGGGCGAAGCCGGGGAACTCGGACGGCGAGTAGTCGTTGTCCATCACGAGGTACGCATACGAGCTGACCGAGCTCTCCTCAGGCGCCGCGTAGCCGAAGATGCCGCTGTTGCCGAGCTGCTTGATGTAGACGTCGGTCAGGTTGTTCCCGCCCTTGCCGGCGTCCGACTTCGGATTGACCCAGCCGAGGTCACCGGCAGCGCTGCCGTTCTCGATCGAGTGCACGAACTCGAACTGCGCTGCCATCGTCTCGACGTAGTCCGGGAAGCCGTCGGAATCCGAGTCCGTGAGCGAGGGCGCGTCGGGGTCCCCGCTCGCAGTCACGAAGTGGATGCAGAAGTGCGCCGTGCAGAAGGGCGCGTGCTCAGGGTGCGCGTAGCCGTCGCCAAAGGGATCGGAGGCGCCGTCGGTGGGCCTGGCGAGGATCGAGCGGGCGCGCTCCCGGTCGCCCGAGGACAGCGAGCCCTGGCGCTTTGCCAGCGCGGCCAGCGCCGGCGTGAGCTCGCGGCCGCTTCGCACGCCATGGCCCTGGCGCAGCTGCTCCACGCGGTCGAGCGCCGACTCCGCCCGGGCGCGGCTGCTGGGCTGCAGCGGCTTCCGGCCGGCGCTCGCCGCGGTGGGCGCGAGGCACCCGAGCACGGCGGCGAAAACGACCAGGCACAGGGGGGCGCGGCGCATGCACCCATGTTTATCGACCGCAGTGGCAGGACTCGCCAGTGGCGTGCCGAAACTCGCCAAATGCCCACTGTGGAGGTCTCACGCACCCTTGTGAAGTCGCCGCCCGAGCTCTGGGAGGAGCTGCAGGGCGAGCGGCTCAGAGAAACGGTCGGCGCCGACGTGGTCGAGCCCTCCGAGGACGAGCGGCTGCTGGTCTGGGAGGGCGACGGCGCCAGGGGCACCGCGATGCTCGAGCCGTTGGGCTGGGGCACGAAGGTGATCCTTCGCGCCGAGATCGAGGAGACGGTCACGCAGCTGGAGCCCCAGGTGGCCCGGCTGGGTCTCTGGTCACGTCTGATGGGGGCCAAGCCCCCGCCTCCCCCGCAGCCCGAGCCCGAGCCCGAGGGGCTCAGCCCCGAGCAGATGGAGCAGGCCTTCGAGGAGTTGCTCGACGACCTCGGCTCGGCGCACCGCAAGCCGTTTCAGAAGGACTGACCCCCGCTCGGCGGCGCAGCATAGAATCGGGCGCCGCCCGTGAGACAAAAGTCCCCAGAGACCTACGAGGAGAAGCTCGCCCAGCTCACCGAGCTGCGCGAGGCCGCGCTCCACTCGGCCTCCGAGAAGGCGGTCGAGAAGCAGCACGAGAAGGGCAAGCTCACGGCCCGCGAGCGGATCGAGAAGCTGCTCGACCCGGGCAGCTTCGAGGAGCTCGATACCTTCGTCCGCCACCGCACGGCCGACTTCGACATGCTGAATAACCGGCCCTGGGGCGACGCCGTGGTCACCGGCCACGGCAAGATCGACGGCCGGACCGTCTGCGTCTTCAGCCAGGACTTCACCGTCTTCGGCGGCTCGCTCGGCGAGGTGATGGCGGAGAAGATGGTGAAGGTCATGGACCTGGCGGCCAAGATCGGCTGCCCCGTGATCGGCATCAACGACTCGGGCGGCGCGCGCATCCAGGAGGGCGTCGTTTCGCTGGGCGCCTACGGCGATGTATTCGTGCGCAACGTGCAGTGCTCGGGCGTGATCCCGCAGATTTCGCTGGTCATGGGCCCGTGCGCGGGCGGCGCCGTGTACTCCCCGGCCATGACCGACTTCATCTTCATGGTCAAGGAGACCTCGCACATGTTCATCACGGGCCCCGACGTGATCAAGACGGTCACCGGCGAGGAGGTCGAGTTCGAGGAGCTCGGCGGCGCGATGACCCACAACTCGAAGTCGGGCGTGGCGCACTTCGCCTCCGACGACGAGGAGGCGTGCCTCGAAGACGCCCGCTACCTCATGTCGTTCCTGCCGCAGAACAACCTCGAGCTGCCGCCGCGGATGGACACAGGGGACGACCCCGACCGCCAGGACGAGGCGCTCGACAGCGTCATCCCCGACAGCGCGAACAAGCCCTACGACATGCGCGACGTCGTGAACCTGATCGTCGATAACGGCGAGTTCATGGAGGTGCAGGAGCACTTCGCGCGCAACATGATCATCGGCTTCTCACGGCTGAACGGCCGCCCGGTGGGGATCGTGGGCAACCAGCCCGCCCAGCTCGCCGGCGTGCTGGACATCGACGCCTCGGAGAAGGGCGCCCGCTTCGTTCGCTTCTGCGACGCGTTCAACATCCCGCTCGTCACCTTCACCGACGTGCCCGGCTTCCTGCCCGGAACGTCGCAGGAGTGGGGCGGCATCATCCGCCACGGCGCGAAGCTGCTCTACGCCTTCACCGAGGCCACCGTGCCGAAGCTCACCGTGATCACCCGCAAGGCATACGGCGGGGCCTACGACGTCATGAACTCGAAGCACATGCTGGCCGACTTCAACTTCGCCTGGCCCACGTCGGAGGTCGCCGTGATGGGGCCGGAGGGCGCGGTGAACATCATCCACCGCCGCGACATCGCCGCTTCACCGACGCCGGAGGAGCGTCGCGCCAAGCTGATCGAGGACTACAAGGCGAAGTTCGCCAACCCCTACTCGGCAGCTGAGCGCGGCTACATCGACGACGTGATCGTTCCCCACGAGACCCGCCCCCGCCTGATCCGCGCCCTGGAGACCCTCCAGACAAAGCGCGTGGCCACGCCGAAGCGCAAGCACGGAAATATTCCGCTGTAGCTAGGCCCCCTCGAGGCGCCGCTTCAAGCGCTCGAGGTCCGATACCACCCCGCGGCGCACCATTCGCGACAGCAGCGGGGTCGCGACCTTGTAGAAGCCGCTCGCGTCGCCGCCCGTGTGGATGCGCATTCGGGTGCCCTCGCCGGCCGGCTCGAACTCGTAGACGACCGTCATCGGGAACGGCGCCTTGACCGACTTCATCGCCAGGCGCTCCGGAGGCCGGAGCTCGGTGATCTCGTTCACGTACTCCATGTCCCTACCGAGGAAGCGGGCCACCCTGCGCACCTGCGTCCCCGGGCCGACCGGACCGTTGCCCAACACCTCCACGTGGGTCAGCGCACCGATCCAGTCGCGGTCGTTCGCCGGGTCCATCGCGTAGGCGGCCACCTGCTCGGGCGGCCGCCCGATCACCTGCTCCACGGTCACGTCGACGCTCAAGCGAACACGCGCCGCTCGAGGTTGTCGAAGCAGCCGTTCCAGCCGTGCGAGTGGTTGTCGCGGCTCTCCTCGCTTCCGAAGCCGGTGTGCGTGAGCACCACGCGCGTGGCCTCGCCGTCGCCGTGAAACTCCACGGTCACGAGCGTCTCCTCGCCGTCGGCGTCGGCCCCCTGCCAGGCCCAGGTGTACGCGAGGCGGCTGGGGCGCTCGAACTCCCGGTACTCGCCGGCCACGGTGTGCACCTGGCCGTCGCCCGGCTCCTGCATGGAGAGCTCGTAGCGGCCGCCCGCCCGGGCGTCCACCTCGGCACCCGCGCAGTCCCAGTCGGGCTGCGCCGCCCACCAGCGCCGCAGCAGCTCGGGGTTCACCCAGGCGTCGAAGACGCGCTCCGGGGCCGTCTGGAACGTGCGCTCCAGCTTCAGCTCGGTCATGACCTCTGTCATTGCCGCTCCTCCTCGAGGTACTCCTCGATCGTGTCGAACTTGCTCTCCCAGAGCGCGCGCTGGCGCTCGATCCAGCCGCCAGCCTGCACCAGCGGCTGCTCGGCCAGCCACAGCCGGTGCGTACGGCCCTCGACCTCGCGCGTCACGAGCCCGGCGCTCTCGAGCACCTTCAGATGCTTCGTGACGGCGGGCTTCGAGATTTCGAGGCCGGCGGTGGCGTGCCCGACCGTGGCGGGCCCGCGGGCGAGCCGCTCCACGATCTGACGCCGCACCGGATGGCCGAGCGCCCGGAAGCTGCGATCGACATTGTTCACCATTGGGTGAACAATACTACAGCCAGACGCGGCTCGCGCTCACCGCCCCGTGGCGCTCGGCCTCGAGCACTGCCAGGCAGAGCGCCAGGTCCTGGATCGCCAGCCCGGTGGAGTCGAACAGCGTGGTCTCGTCCTCGCTTTCGCGCGCGGGCTCGAGTCCGGTGAGCACCGCGCCAAGTTCGGTCACCCGCTCGCGCTCCACGAGTCCGGCGTCCACCGCCGACGTGAGCTCGCCGCCGTGGCTGGCCTGCTCCCACTCGTCGCAGAACAGCCGGCAGGCCGCCACCGCCTCGGGCTCTGCCTCCGCCTTGCCCGGGCCGTCGGCACCGAGCATGTTCAGGTGCATGCCGGGCCACAGGTCGCCGGCGCGCACCACGGGCTGGGCGCCGGGGGTGACGCAGGTCACCACGTCGCAGGCCAGCGCGTCCTCGAGGCTGCCGGCCTCCCAGCCCAGCTCGCCGGCCAGCCGCCCGGCGGCGTCGGGATCGGGGTCGAAGCAGACGCCGGGGCCGTACTCGGCCGCGGCGAGGCAGCGGGCGGCCCAGCCGCCGTGCAGGCCGCAGCCCACGATCCCCACCGTGGCGGCGTCCTCGCGCGCCAGCTCCTGCGCGGCGACGGCGGCCACCGCGCCTGTGCGCAGCGCCGTGACCGCGCGGACGTCGACCAGGGCCAGGGGCTCGCCGTCGGCCAGTGACGACACGCAGATCACGCCCATCACCACCGGCAGTCCGGCCGACGGGTTGCCGGGGAAGGACGTGACCCACTTCAGGATGGCCAGCCCGGCGCCTCGCGCCGGCATCGCCCGGAAGTCGCCGTTCGGCGAGGCGTCGAGGTAGATCTTCGGCGGCATCGCCCACTCCCCGGCGGCATAGGCCACGAAGCCGTCGCGCACTCGCTCGATCGCCTCGAGCGGCGAAACCGCCTCGAGTACGGCCTCGTAGGAGAACACCGGGATGTCTGGCATGGGAGCGATTACGGTAGTTGGCAAGCGGCCGGCTCGGCCGGCCGCGCAGCGTTTGCTATTCCCTGGCAAGCGGCCGGCTCGGCCGGCCGCGCAGCGTTTGCTATTCCCTGGCAAGCGG
>DAIMGB010000008.1:0-14474 GCA_036724195.1 Thermoleophilaceae bacterium | reverse complement strand
TTTGGCAACGCCGGCCAGGATTGCTGTGCCCGCTCGCGCATCCTCGTCGAGCGCTCGGGCCTCGACCGCTTCATGGAGGTGCTCGAGGAGCACGTGGAGGCGCTCCGCGTTGGCGACCCGCTCGACGAGCAGACGCAGATGGGCCCGCTGATCTCCGAGGGCCAGCGCGAGATCGTGTCCTCGTACGTGAACGGCGACGCGCCGGTGGCGATCAGGGGCAGCGCCCCGGACGGCCCGGGCTACTGGTTCCCGCCCACCGTGCTGTGCCCGGTCTCGAACGACGACCGCCCGGCGCGCGACGAGATCTTCGGGCCGGTTGCGGTGGTCATCCCCTTCCGCGACGAGGAGGAGGCCGTGCGCCTGGCCAACGACACGATCTACGGCCTCTCGGGCTCGATCTGGACGCGCGACGGCGCGAAGGCGTTGCGCGTGGCACGGGCGATCGAGGCCGGGGTCCTGTCGATCAACTCGAACACCTCCGTGCGCGTGTCCACCCCGTTCGGCGGCTTCAAGCAGTCGGGCGTGGGCCGCGAGCTGGGCCCCGACGCGCTCGAGCACTACACCGACGTGAAGAATGTCTATTACGCCACATGAGACTCGAGGGGAAGGTGTGCGTGATAACCGGCGCCGCGGGAGGCATCGGCGCCGAGACCGCTCGATTGTTCAGGAGCGAGGGAGCGAAGGTCGTGGGCGCCGACCTGGCTGAGAGCGAGGACGTCGATCTCACCCTGACCGTCGACGTGACCGACGACGAGGCCGTGCGTGGCATGTACGAGCGCACGAAGGACGAGTTCGGCCGCATCGACGTGCTCTTCAACAACGCCGGCATCTCGCCCACCGACGACGCCTCGGTGCTCGACACCCCGCTGGAGGCCTGGCAGCGGGTGCAGGACGTGAACCTGAAGTCGGTCTTCCTGTGCTGCAAGCACGGCATCCCGCACCTGCTCGAGTCGGGCGGCGGCTCGGTGATCAACACCGCCTCGTTCGTGGCCACGATGGGCGCGGCCACCTCGCAGATTTCCTACACGGCCTCGAAGGGCGGGGTGCTGGCGATGTCGCGCGAGATGGGCGTGCAATTCGCCCGCCGCGGCGTGCGGGTGAACGCGCTGTGCCCCGGGCCGGTGAACACGCCGCTCCTGCAGGAGCTCTACGCCAACGACCCCGAGCAGGCAGCGCGCCGGCTCGTGCACCTGCCGATGGGCCGCTTCGCCGAGCCGGGGGAGATCGCGCAGGGGGCGCTGTTCCTGGCGAGCGACGAGTCGTCGTACGTGACCGCCTCCACCTTCCTCGTGGACGGCGGCCTCTCCGGCGCCTACGTCACGCCGGAATAGAGGCCTTGGCTTCGGCGAGGAACCTGGCGGCGATCCCGCGGCCGGTCTCGTTCCAGTCCTCGATGCGGCGTTCGCTCTCCTGCCTGAGCGCCTCCGGGTCGACGCCGATCCGCACCGCGTCCGAGTCGCTGGCGTAGCCCTCGAGCCACTTCAGGATGTTGTCGCGCGTGACCTCCGCGTGGAACTGGATGCCCCACGCCGGGGCGTCGTCCAGGCGGAAGGCCTGCAGGCAGACGTCGCTGCTCGCGAGCGCGACCGCGCCCGGAGGAAGCGGCCATTCGTAGGAGTGCCACACGAAGCCCTCGAAGCCGCGCGGCAGCTCGCCCAGCAGCGGGTCGGCGGCGCCCTCATCGCTCAGCTCGATGCGGTGCCACCCGATCTCCGGACGGCTCGAACGGCGCGGCGGGCCTCCGGCGACCTCGGCCAGGAGCTCTGAGCCCAGGCAGACGCCGAGCATCGGCACGCGGCGCTCGAGCAGGTCGGCGATCAGCTGCTTGTCCCGCTGCAGCCACGGATGGGCGTCCTCCTGGTCGGGATTCATCGCTCCGCCGAAGACCATGGCGGCATCCACGCTGTCGAGCTCGGGCGGCCCGCCGTTCGACGGCACCCACTCGACCAGCTCGTGTCCTTCGGCCTCGGCCTGGGCGCCGAAAACGCCGGCGCCCGCGTCGGCCTGGTGGACGACCGTGAGAACGCGCACCCGGCCAGTGTGCGCTAAGGCTGCGGACGCTCCGGCGGGGGCGGGCTGCCGGGCTGTGCCGGGCCGGTCTCGGTGGGCGGCGGCACCGGCGCCTCGGGCGCCTCGGGGGCGGCCGGCGGCGCGGGGTGGGGCTGGGTCGGAGCGTCGCCGGGAGCGGTCGCTGCGGCGGCGCCAGGTACCGCGGCGCCCGCCGCGCCAGAGAAGCTCTCAACGGACTCGCCACGGATGCCCTTGAGCTCGAAGTAGAGAACCGCGGCCGCGATCGCCGATAGCGGCGACACCAGCACGCGCACGATCAGGCTGCCGAGGAAGTAGCCCACGAAGGAGTCGGCGATCGAGATGAAGAGGGCCTGCAGCACGGCGCCGACGATGACCGTGATCAGCAGCAGGATGAGGATCACCCCGAACACCGCCCAGCCGTTGCCCTTCACGAGCGCCCGGCTGCGGCCGAAGGAGTCGAACGGCCGAGTGCGCTCGACGACGATCACGGGGGCGATCACGGACCAGATCGTGAGCAGGAAGAGGCCCGGCACGATCAGCAGCACGAAGCCGATGCCGATGGCGATGCCGGCCACGATGCCGGCGACGATCAGCGGCACCAGCACCGGCGTGACCGAGCGGAACAGCGAGCCGAGGTCGTAGTCGCGGCGGCCGTCCAGGATGTCGCGCACGGCCTCGACGACGGCGCCCTGGAACCAGTACGTGGCTATCACGCCGATGGCGGATGCCAGCAGGCCGGCCAGGATCCCGCCGGACGATTGCACTAGTCCGGTGAGCAGCGCGACCGGCAGGAACAGGATCAGGGCTGCGGGGATCAGCAGCCCGAACTGGTCGCGGTACACCTGGAAGGTGCGCTGGAGGACGTTGCCTACGTCGATCTTCTCGTTCATGCCCCGCGACGCTACAGGCTTGGCGCCCGAGCGGCAGCGCGCCACAATGGTCACATGGACGAGAGCCTCCGCGGACGCCTGCTGATCGCGGCGCCGTCGCTCTACGACTACTTCCGGCGAACGGTCGTGCTCGTGATCGAGCACAACGAGGACGGAGCCATGGGCGTGGTGCTGAACCGGACCTCGGAGACGTTCGTGGCAGAGGTGGTGCCCGCGCTCGCGGAGCTGGCGGCCGCGGACGAGCTGGTGCGCGTAGGCGGCCCCGTCTCGCCCGATGCGGTGGTGGCCCTGGGCGAGTTCGGAGACCCCTCCGAGGCTGGGGCGGCGGTCATCGGCGGGCTCGGCACGCTCGATCCCGAGCGCTCGAATGGCTCCCTCGTGCGGCTGCGGGTCTACGCCGGCTACGCGGGCTGGTCGGCCGGGCAGCTCGACGAGGAGGTCGATGAAGGGGCCTGGATCGTGGAGCCCGCCAGCCCCGAGGATCCCTTCCGCGACGACGACATCTGGTCGGCCGCCCTGCGCCGCAAGGGCGGCGGCTACCGCCTGCTGGCCACCATGCCATCGGACCCCTCGCTGAACTGACAGGCCCGCCATCTGCACAGGTTCCGGGGCTGCTGTTCGTGCAAGAGCCTTCCCAGCGCTTCAAGACATCACGTCTTTCTTCCGAGCGAACTGGCATGTCCCCCAGGCTCGTCCCGGCCTTGGTGCTCGCCCTCTGCGTTGCGCTGCTGCTCCCCTCGTCCGCCTCCGCGGGCCCGGCCAGCACGGCCGCCCTCCAGGTGGCGCTGCGCGCCCACGGCCTCTACGGCGGGCACATCGACGGTGTCGTCGGGCCCGGCACGCGCGCGGGCATCCGCAGCCTCCAGGCCCGCCGGCGGCTGGCGGTGGACGGCGTCGTCGGCCCGCAAACGCTGCGCGCCCTCGGCCGCCGCGGCCGGCCGCGGCTCGGCAGGCGCACCATGCACGTCGGCGAGCACGGCTGGGACGTCGCGGCGCTTCAGTTCCTGCTCACGCGCCGGGGCTTCTCGCCCGGGGGGATCGACGGCGGCTTCGGGGCCAACACCCGCTCGGGCGTGACCCGCTTCCAGAGCGCGGCGGGGATCGGCGCGGACGGCCTGGCGGGTCCTGCCACGCTGCGGGCGCTGCGCCGGCGGCGGAGCGCGCCGAGGTCCGTGACCACTCCCGTCTCGGGCCCGGTGCTGTTCCTGCGCCCGATCCACGCCCCGATGGGCGATCCCTTCGGCTGGCGCTGGGGCCGCATGCACACCGGCGTCGACTTCCCGGCGCCCACCGGAACGCCGATCGGCGCCGCCGGGCGAGGGGTCGTGAAGTTCGCGGGCTGGAACACGGGCGGCTACGGCAACCTCGTCGTGGTCACTCACCGGCTCGGCTTCGAGACCTGGTACGCCCACCAGTCGCGCATCGCGGTTCACGCCGGCCAGGCCGTGGTCGGCGGCACGCGAATCGGCTGGGTGGGCTCCACGGGCCACACCACCGGCCCGCACCTGCACTTCGAGGTGCGCCTCAACGGCACGCCAATCGACCCCGTGCCGCGCCTGCTCGGCTCCTTCGCCGCGCGGGTCTCGAACGGGGCGTCGCCGCGACCGCTCGAGTGCGCCGGGCACGAGCCGGTCGAGGGCAGCGGCACGCGGCCGCGCACCTCCAGGCTGGCCGGCTGCCGGCGCTAGCTCCGCGGCAGCTTCAACGCCGGCAGGTCCACCGTCAGGTTGGTATCCACGGGCGGCAGTGGCAGCACCTGGGGCACGTCCACCTTCGCCTCGACGTGGATCTGCTCTGGCGTGATCGAAAGCGTCGGCTTCACGATGCCGCCGCCGGGCGTCCGGCCGGGCTGGTGGGGCGGCGATGGCTGAGCCGGGGAGGGTGAGGGAGTGCGCGAGCGCCCCGGCCCCTGCTGGGGCGCGGATGGCGTGCCGCCGTTCGGGTGGCTCTGGCCGCGGCCGCCCGGCGTGCCCGGTCGCGACAGGCCCCGTCCTCTGCCGTCGTGGCGCGTGCCCACGCCGCCGCGCGCGCGGTCGCTGCCCGTGGGCGAGCCGTCGAGGGTTGCCGTATCGGCGCCCTTGCTCGTGACCGCCGCTCGCTGCGACGAAGTGCCCTGCTCGTTCACCGCAGAGCCGATCATCGCGCCGCTGCCCATCAGCGCCGCGGCGCCGAGCGCGGACAGGCCCTGGGCCAGCGGCACGGCGCCCTCGCCCTGCAGGAGGGCCGCCACCCAAGCGCCCAGGCGCTGCGGCGCGGTGGTGAGGAAGGCGGACACGGGGACCGCGCGCTCGCCCGAGTAGTAGTTGCGAAAGGCGGCCACCGCGCGCCCGTCCAGCCGCACGGGCGACTCCGCCACGAGCGTGTCCATGGCCCGCTTGTGCGGCGCGGCAGAGCAGTAGGGCCGCGACGATGTCATGGCGTCGAAGGTGTCGGCCACGGCGATGATGCGCGCCCCCACCGAGATCTGCTGGTCCGGCAGCCGAGCCGGGTAGCCCGAGCCGTCCAAGCGCTCGTGGTGACCCATCACCATCGCGGTGATCTCGGGGTCGCCCAGCCCGGAGACCATCTCGGCGCCGTCGCGCACGTGACGCTGCATCACGGCCAGCTCGGGGTCGTCCAGCCTGCCGGGCTTCGTGAGGATCGCCCGCGGAGTCCTTATCTTGCCGACGTCGTGCACCGCCGCCGCCGTCCTGACCTTCGCCACCTGCTCGCGCGAGAGGCCCATGGCGCGGGCGATGGCCTCCGAGTAGCGCGCCACGCGGTTCGAGTGCCCGTGGGTGTAGGCGTCGCGCGCCTCGAGGCCGGCGGCCAGCGTCTTCAGCAGCTCGGCGCGGCGGCTCAGCGGCAGCTCCCCGCTGCCCAGCAGCTCCTCGGCCTCGGCCAGCCTGCGCTCGGCGCGCATGCGCCGCAGCCAGCCCCACACCATCAGGTCGCCGAACACGATGTCGCGGGAGCCGGGCCGGCGCATCCAGATCGCCGCGCAGAGGCGCGCGATCAGCACCGAGAGCAGCATCGCAAGCACGATTGCCGGGATCGCGGGCAGCCTGACGGCGGCCTGCAGGCCCGAGACGATCAGCGCCGGAAGCCCGGCAACGGCGAACGTGGCGAGCGCCACCTGCGGCAGGTAGCGCGTAGGGCCTTGACCCATAACGCTTGTAATCGACCCCGGTACTGACACGCTTTAGCCCAAGTGCTCCTGACTACGTGGAATGTCAACTCGCTACGCGCGCGGCTGCCGCGCGTTCTCGAGCTGCTCGCCAAGCACTCCCCCGACGTGGTCTGCCTGCAGGAGACGAAGACCGACGACGCCGCCTTCCCGGATGCGGAGCTAGCCGGCGCCGGCTACTCGGCCGTGCACCACTCGGCGGGGCGCTGGAACGGTGTTGCGATCCTGACGCGCGAGCCGCTCGCCCTGAGCGAGCCTTCGAGCGGCCTGCCGGGCGAGCCGCGCGGCGACCAGGCGCGCTGGGTCGAGGCGAAGGCGGACGGGCTGCGGGTGGCGTCGGTCTATGTGCCGAACGGCCGCGCCGTCGGGACGGAGGAGTTCGAGCTGAAGCTGGCCTTTCTCGACGCTGCCCGCGAGCGCGCCGCGCAGCTGGCGGCGGCCGGCCCGGCGGTGATCTGCGGCGACATGAACGTGTGCCGCACCGACCTCGACGTCTACGACCCGGCGGCCTTCGTGGGGTCCACCCACGTGACACCCGACGAGCGCGAGCGCCTCGAGGCGATCATCGGCGCCGGCTTCGCCGACGCCTTCCGCCAGCTGCACGCCGACGAGCCCGGCTTCACTTGGTGGGACTACCGCGCCGGCCACTTCCACAAGCGCCTGGGACTGCGGATCGACTACGCGCTGCTGAGCGCCGAGCTCCAGTCCGGGCTGCGCAGCTGCGGGATCGACCGCGACCTACGCAAGGGGCCGAAGCCCTCGGACCACGCGCCGCTGCTCACGGAGTTTTAGGTGCGGGCTTTGCGAATTCGGGGTACACGGGCGGCATGTATCTGATAATCGGAGTCATCCTGCTGATCATCGCCATCGCCGGTGGCGTGATCGTGCACCCCATCATCTTCGCGCTGGCGATCGTAGCCCTCGCGATGTTCTTCCTGGGCCGCTAGCACCCGTCAGGCGACAACGCGGAGGTGCCGGTACGGCCGGCCTCTCAGCTCGCGCACGACCGCTTCCACGAGGCGCTCCTCGTCGCGCACCTGGCCGTCCGTGACCGCGTTGATCAGGCTGCGCTTGCGCTGCAGCAGCTCGGCCATCGTCTCGTCGATCGTGCCCGGCGCGAGCAGGTACCAGGCCGTGACCGCGCTCTCCTGGCCGATCCGGTGCAGCCGGTCCTCGGCCTGGTCGTGGCGGGCCGGCGTCCAGTCCAGCTCCAGGAAGGCCACGTTCGACGCGCGCGTGAGCGTGATGCCCTGCGAGGCGGCCTTCAACGAGCACACCATCAGCTGAGGCCCGTCCTCGGCCTGGAAGGCGTCCACCGCGCGCTGGCGCTCCCGGGAGGAGTCCGCGCCGAGGATGTGCACGGCGCCGGGAAAGCGCTCGAGCACCGCCTTCTGGATGGCCACGTGCTCGGCGAACACCACGAGCGGCTCGCCAGAGTGCAGGAAGTCCCCGATCCACGCCAGCGCGGTGGGCAGCTTCCCGTTCGAGGCGAGCTGGCGCAGGTTGTTCAGCCGGACGAGCTGCTCCGCGCGCAGCGCGGCGGCGATCTTCGCGTCGAGCGTGCCCAGGTCCAGCGGCAGGGTCTGAAGCCAGGCGATCACGTCGCGCTCGGCCAGTCGGTACTCGTGCTCGTTGGAGAGCAGCACCGGCACGGTGTCCTGGCGCTTGGCGGGCAGCTGGGGGAGCACCTGGCGCTTCGTGCGGCGCACGTAGCAGTGGGCGCGCAGGTTCCAGTGCAGGCGGTCGTCGCTTGCGGCGTGGCGGAAGCGGCGGGCCAGGCGCGCGCCGCTGCCGAACTCGCCCAGCCGGCCAAGCGCCCGCAGCTGCGACACCAGCTCCTCGGGACGGTTGAGGATCGGGGTGCCCGTGAGGGCCAGCCGCAGCGCGTCGGGGGGCAGCTTGCCCGCCAGCTCGATCGCGGCCTTGGTGCGCCGCGCGCGCGGGTTCTTCACGTAGTGCGACTCGTCCAGCACCAGTGCGCGCAGGCCGAGCGCCCCGAGCCGCGTCGAGTGGGCCTCGAGGATGTCGTAGTTCAACACGATGATCTCGGCGTCGCGCGCGCCGCCGGCCCAGGCGGACTCCCGGCGTCCCTCCAGGACCGCAACGCTCCGATTGGGCAGCCAGTGCAGGCTCTCGCGCTCCCAGGTGAGCTTCATGCTTGCCGGGCAGACCACCAGCGCCGGAAAGGCATCGTCCGACTCCAGCGCGGCGAGCGCCTGCACGGTCTTGCCGAGTCCCTGCTCGTCGGCGATGAACGTACGCCGCCGCTCGAGTGCGTAGCGCACTCCGGCCCGCTGGAAGGGGTGCAGCTCGCCGCCCAGCTCGAGCCCGTCCAGCTCGGCGTCCTCGGCGTAGGAGAGCGTCACCGTCGCTGCCGCGCGCTCGTGCTCGGCCACCAGCTCGTCGATCACGGCGACCACGCGCTCGTCCACCCGCAGCTCGGGGTGCTCCGCCACGAAGCCCGCCAGGTCCGTGGCCAGCGCGGCGTCGGCCGGCACGGCCACGCCCCAGCCGCCCGCGCGCGTGAAGAAGCGCCCGACCCACTCCACCGCGTGCGCCTCGGGCAGACGCTCGAAGGCGCGCGCGGGCGCTGGGTCCCATCGCGTCAGCACGGTCAGCTCGGGCTGGTCGTCGTCGCCCACCTCCAGCGTCAGCTCGGCCGGGGCCGGCGTGCGCCCGGACTGGAGCTCTCGCGCGCAGGCGCGCGCGGGGTCGTCCAGCTGGACCCCCTCGAGCCGCGGCAGATCCCGGGCGGTCGCGGCGGCGAAGGGCAGCACCAGGTGGTGCTGGGACACCTCGACCGCCTCCTCGAGCTCATCCGGGGGGTCGCCCGAGAGCGTGCGCAGCAGGAATGCGCCCGCCCCCTCGTGGCTGGTCACCGACACGAGTGCTCGCCAGCGGTCGGAGTCGCCGAGCCAGCCGATCACCTCGGGCTCGGGCACGAGCTGCGGAAAGCGTCCGAGCAGCGCCTCCACGCGCTTGGCGACGCGCGGGTCGGCGGGCACGCGCCAGTGCTTGCGGCGCCAGTCGAACCAACGACCCGGCAGCCGCTTGACCGCGTCGTTCAGCTCCTGGTCGAGCGGGAAGGCGAAGACCAGCTCCGTCTCGCCACGCGGACCCTCGTCGCGTAGCCAGACGCGGCCCCCGGGAGCCGCGGAATCGTGCTGTGTCGGTTCGGAGGCCAAACAGACGAGACTAGCCACCGGACGCGGCGTCGCGGGCCAGCTGGTTGCGCAACCGCCCGCGGAGCTCCGCGAAGTGCACCCGCTCGTACGCGATCAGCAGCGCCAGCAGGGCACTCACGATCCCCAGCGTGGCCAGCGCCGGTAGCCCCTCAGCGGCCGGGATCAGGGCCAGGAGCACGATCGCGCACGCCAGCCGCTGCCAGCTGAAGCGGTGCACGTTGCGCCAGCGAAAGGCCACGTGCGCGAGCAGGTAGAGCGCCGGGCCGCCGAGCATCGCCACCGCGGGGATCGGCTCGAGCGGATCCCCGACGTGGGCGAGCGTCTTCTTCAGTCCGAGCGCCAGCAGCACGATCCCGGCGACCATCGGGAAGTGCAGGTAGGAGAAGGAGTCGCGCGCGACCTCGTTACGCTCGCGGCCCTCGGCCGCGTTCTCGAGCCGCCGCGCGCCCACCAGCGCGACCACGTCGAAGTAGAGCCACCAGAGCCCGGCCGCGATCGCCGCTCCCAGCACCGCCGCGGCCACGACGCCGGCGTTGAGTCCGGCTCCGGCGCCGACGCCGAGCGCGACGATCGACTCGCCGAGGGCGATGATGATGATCAGCCCGTGGCGCTCGGCGAAGTGTCCCGGCACGAGCTTCCAGCCCTCGGAGCCGAACAGGTAGGGCTCGCCCATGTCGAGCGTCAGCGCCAGCGCCCACAACCCCAGCTGGAGCCTGCCGTCGGTGAACGAGGCCACCACCAGCAGCCCGACGCCGACGGCCGTGCCGACGGCCAGCCCCATCACGGACCTGCGCAGGGCGGCGTCGTCGCGGCTGGCGATCACGAACAGGGCGATGTGGGCGGCGCGAACGACGCCGTACGCGCACGCGAACACCAGCCCGTTGTCCCCGAAGGCTCGGGCACGCACAGCGAGACCACGAGCAGCGCGGCCATCGCGGCCACGATCACGCCCTGCACGGCGCCCTCCTCGGGATCTAGCACGCTCGTGAGCCAGGCGTAGCCGACCCACGCCCACCAGAGCACGCCCAGCACCAGCAGTCCCTGCGCGAGCCCCTCCCAGGTGGGGTGCCGGGCCATCAGCGCCGTGCACTGCGTGATGGCGAGCACGAACACCAGGTCGAAGAACAGCTCGAGCGGCGTGACACGGTCCTCGGAGCGAAAGACCGGGGTCATGCGGCCGGTGGCGGTCGTCACCGGCCGATGATGCCACGCGCGTCATGGAAACTACGACGGTGGCCGCCCGAGCGATTGCGGTGCTCGACCGGGGACGGGAGCTCAGCTTTTCGTTCGAGGACCTCATGCGCTACCACGGCCCGGGCTCGCCGGGCGGCGTGGCCCACGCCTTCAAGGTAATGGAGCGGGCCTGGCCGCTGTTCGACTCCGGCGGCGTCCCCGAGCGGCGCGAGATCTCGATCGAGACCGCCTTCGGCGGCCCCGGCGCGCGCGACGCCTTCGAGCTCGTCACGCACGCCGTGACCGAGCACCGCTACGTGGTGGACGCCGCACTGGCGCGGCCGGAGCTCGGGTTCACGCGCGAGCGGTTCGTGTTCCGGCTGCACTACCGCGGCCGCACGGGGACGCTGCTCCTCAGGGACGGCTACGTGACCGAGGAGTTCATCGAGCTCGCGCGCAGGGAGGGGCGCAGCCCTGACCAAGAGACGCGGCTCGACGCCTTGAAGCTGGAGATGTCGGACCGCGTGATGGGGGCCGCGGCTGAGGAGGTCTACGACGCGGTGGCCGGCTGAACGCCTTCTCCGAAGGCGGCGGCCAGCGCGGCGCGAGTCCTGCCCCTCAGCCAGGGCCACGGCGCGCTCGGCGGGCCGCGACCATTGCGGGAGTGTCTCCCGCGTAGAAGCAGCCCTGGACCGCCTCTGCCAGCATGACTCCGCCACCTGGCCGCCTGCGACGTGGGTGTGGTGCAGGGCGGCCTGACGACGACCATGGAGCTCGTGGCGGCCGGCCGGCCCTTCATCTCCCTCCCGCTGGCGAGCCACTTCGAGCAGCGCTTTCACGTGCGCCACCGGCTCGACCGCTACGGCGCGCGCAGCTGGCTCGACTACCAGGACGCGAACCCGGAGAAGCTCGCCGACGCGATCGTGGATGCGGCCGCCAGCGAGCCCTCGTATCTCCCGGTCGACGGCCGGGGTGCCGGCCGCGCGGCAGACCTGATCGCCGAGCTGCTCTAGCTAGGCGGCCTTGCGGGTGTCCTGCGCCGCGGCGGGCCCGCTGGTGAACGCCGAGATGCCGTCGAGCACCTCGCGTGCCAGGCGACCGCCCTGGTTGCGATCGACGGGCTTGGCCTTCACGGTGAAGGTCACCTGGTCGCCGTCGACCTCCTCGAGCGCCACGTGCGGAGGCCCGAGCGTGGGCACGGTCACCGACTCGCTGACCTTGCGCTGAACCGCTTCGGGGTCCACGCCCAGCGGCAGCCGGGCGCGCATGTCCACACCGGCGGGCTCGCGGATCGGGCGGGCGGACATCGTGAGCGCCGTGTTGTTCGGCACCAGCACCAGGTCCTCGCCGTCTTGCATGGTTACGTAGAGCAGGCCCTGGTCGGCGACGGTGCCCTCCACGTCCATGCCGAAGCCGTTGAAGCGCACACGGTCGCCCACGCGGAACGGCCGCGCCGAGAGCAGCACGACGCCCGCGAACACGTTGCCGACGGTCTGCTGGGCGGCCAGGCCGAGCACGACAGCGGTGAAGCCCGCGCCGGCCGCCAGGGTGCCGGGGTGCAGGCCGGCCAGCCGCAGGCTCACGAGAGCGACGATCACCATGGCCGTCAGGCGCAGCACGAAGCCCACGACGCCGGAGGTGCCGGGGGCCAGTCGCCGGTCGAACTGCGGCTGCATCAGCCTTCCGATGTTCACGGCGAGCGACCAGCCGAGCACCATGAGCAGGGCCGCCACGCCGATCTTGACCGGCTTGTCGACCCCGAAGAGCTGCTCGCGGTAGGTGTAGGCGACCACGAGCGCGGCCACCAGCGGAACGATCACCACGAGCTGGCGCCGACCGCGGCGAGCGGCCTCGATGGCCTGGTCCTTGAGCGCGCTCGCGGGCATGCGAACGAGGGAGCGGTACCTGGAGTGCGAGTCCTTGGGCATACGCGCAGGATGCCCAACCGTGCCCGGAGCTACACGTCCGGAAACGGCTCTTTCACGTGGCCCTGGCCACTTGTTCGAGGGCCTCAGGCGTCGATCTTGATGCCCACCTCGTACTTCTCGACCGAGCCCCGCTGGCCCATTCCGCCCTCGACCGGCGGATCCATCGAGTTCAGCGTCGCGTCCCCCGTCTCGAGGTCCTCCTCGGTCTCGAACAGGCTGATCGAGAGCACCTTGCCGTCGTCCTTGTGCAGCAGCAGGAAGCCCACGGCAGGCACGCCTTCCGGCGGCCCCGACTCGGACCGGCTCTTGATCTCACCGACCATCTCCTTGACCTGGTCGGGGTCGCCCCCTTCGAACGTGGCCACTCGTGCGTGCATCTGCTCTCTCCTCTGATCGGGACGTGCTCACCCTACGCGTTCCCGCTGGCTCCGTTTCACTCTCGGGCAGCAGGGTAGGACCGGACCATGGTGGGGAAGGCGCTTGTGGCGCTCGCGACGTTGTTGCTGTGCGCCGCTTTTGCGAGCCCGGCCCTCGCGGCGCAGCGGGCCGGCGTTCAGACCCACCTGCTCTGGTCCGACGCCACTGACGCCCAGGTTGGCCAGCAGCTCGACGAGGCTGTGGCCGTCGGCGCCAAGGTCGTGCGCGTGGACGTGGGCTGGTCCACGCTCGAGCCTGATGCCAAGGGTCAATATTCCGCCTGGTACCTCGCCAAGATGGACACAGTGGTCGCCGAGGCCGAGAAGCGCGGCATCGAGCCGCTCTTCACCTTCTGGACCACCCCGTGCTGGGCCTCCTCAGCCCCGGCCAGTCTCAAGCAGGACTGCGCGGGCGCCTGGTGGGACCGCGGCGTGGACCGCTACCCGCCGGTGAACGCGAGCGACTACGCCGATGCGCTCGCCTTCGTGGTCCGCCGCTACGGCGCGCGCGTGCCGGACTGGGAGATCTGGAACGAGCCGAACCTGCCCGAGGCCCTGAAGAGCGCGACCCCGATGGCCGACTACGCGCGAATCGTCAAGGCGGCCTACCCCGCCGCCAAGGCTGCCGGCGCGAAGACGGTGATAGCCGGCTCGCTGGCGAACGCCGACTTCGCAGACACGGAGGTCCTCTACCGCGACTACGGGCTGAAGGGCTACTTCGACGCCTTCTCGGTCCACCCGTATTCCGGCGACCGCTCGCCGCTCGATCCCTACCAGGACCAGTACAAGGACGAGAGCTTCGTGCGCGGGGTTCCCGCCGTGCACGACGTGATGGTCAAGTACGGCGACCCGAAGCCGCTCTGGCTGACGGAGTTCGGCTGGAGCACCTGCGACCGCCGCGACGGCCCCTCCTGGGACCGCTGCGTGGACCAGCAGACCCAGGCCACCTACCTCGCGGAGGCCTACAACCAGATGCGCGCCTGGAGCTACGTGCCGGTGGGCATCTGGTACGAGCTGAAGAACATGGGCAGCGACAACGCGAACCGGCTGGACAACTACGGCATGCTGCGCCAAGACGAGCTCCCGAAGCCCAGCTATCCCGTCTTCCCGAGCTCCTCAGTGACCGGCCTGCTGGTCGGGACGCCCCAAGCGCCCTAGAGCTACCTCACTGTCGGACAACCTGGCCGTTGGCGGTCAGCTCCAACTCGATGTTTCCCCGCGTCGCGTTCGAGTACGGGCAGACCTCGTGCGCGTGTCAAAGACGGTCTACCGACTCAGCCGCCGCAGTCGCCGGATCATCGGGGTGCGGAAGGGCAAGGTGCGCTACGTCGGCGTCGCGTCGAAGCGGACGCTCAGGAGCAAGCGGCTCCTGCGCACCTACGTGAAGCGCGCTGGCTGACGCGATGTAGCCCGGGATTCCGGGTCGTACATGCGTCCACCTACCTCATATCGGGGAGGGCACGGCCGAAGGGTCTTTTGAGTCGGCGAATCAGCGTTCGGCTCTTGACTCAGGAGGCAGACGCAATGAACAAGAGCAAGAAGATCCTTCGAACCATCCTGGTGGCCGGTGTGCTCAGCGCACTTGCCGCCCTCGCCACCTTCTCGGCGTTCTCGAGCCAGACGGACAACCCCGGGAACACCGTGACCGCCGGTACGGTCGCTCTGACCGACAACGACGGTGGAAC
>DAIMGB010000007.1:11677-14611 GCA_036724195.1 Thermoleophilaceae bacterium | reverse complement strand
CCTCGGGGGCCACCTCGACCAGGTCGAGGTCGCGCTCCTGGGCGTAGCGCAGGGCATCGTCACGCGACACGACTCCGACCTGGTTGCCGTCGTCGCCAATCAGGCGAACCTCAGGAACACGGATCCGCTCGTTGATCCGCGTGTCGTCGCGCTCCGGTGGGCGCCGATCGAACCTTCTCGGGATCGGCACTAGTGGCGGCGGCTGCTAGCTGTCAAAGGCGAAGCGGACGTTGATAGGTCGCACTATAGCGTCGGTTCTACCCGCGTCCGGCGATTTCCTCAGCCGCGCGGCGTGCGAACTCCTGCGCGGGAACCGCACCCTGGTCGCCCTCGCGGTGGCGCCTGACGGCGACCTTGTGCTCCTCCTGCTCGGTGTCGCCCACGATCAGCATGTAGGGCAGCTTGCGCAGCTCGGCGTCGCGGATCTTCCTGCCCACCGACTCCGTGCGGTCGTCGAGCTCGGCCCGCAGGCCCGCCTCCCTCAGCTCCGCCAGCACCTCGCGCGCGTAGTCGAGGTGGCGGTCCGCGATCGGCAGGACGGTGGCCTGCACCGGCGCGAGCCAGAGCGGGAATTCGCCGGCGTAGTGCTCGATCAGGATCCCGATGAAACGCTCGAACGAGCCCATCAGCGCGCGGTGGATCATCACCGGGCGGTGCTCGGCGTTGTCCGCGCCGGTGTAGGCGAGCTCGAACTGGTCGGGCATGTAGTAGTCGAGCTGCACGGTCCCGAGCTGCCAGGAGCGCCCGATCGCGTCGGTGATGTGCAGGTCGATCTTCGGCCCGTAGAAGGCGCCGTCGCCCTCGTTCAGGTCGTACTCCAGGCCGCGGTCCTCCAGCGCCCGGGTCAGCGCGGCCTCGGCCTTGTCCCACATCTCCTCGCTCCCGACGCGCTTCTCGGGCCGGGTGGACAGCTCGAGCCGCGGCTCCAGGCCGAACTGGTCGTAGATGAAGAAGCCGAAGTCGAGGCAGTGCTGCACCTCCTCCTCGATCTGCTCCTCCGAGCAGAACACGTGCGCGTCGTCCTGGGTGATGCTGCGCACCCGCAGCAGCCCGTGCAGCGTGCCGCTGGGCTCGTGGCGGTGCACCAGGCCCTGCTCGGCGTAGCGAATCGGCAGGTCGCGGTAGGAGCGCCGCTCCTGCTTGTAGATCTGCACGTGAGCGGGGCAGTTCATGGGCTTCAGGCCCATGGGCTTGTTCTCCACGTCCGTGAAGTACATGTGCTCGCGGTACACGTGCCAGTGGCCCGACTGCTTCCAGAGGTCCACGTCGTAAAGGATCGGCGTGCGGACCTCCGTGTAGCCCCGGCCCACGTTGGTCGCGCGCCACAGCCTGGTGAGCTCGTTCCAGAGGTGGGTGCCGCTGGGCAGCCAGAAGGGCATGCCCGGCGACAGGTCCGAGAGCATGAACAGCCCCAGCTCGCGGCCCAGCTTGCGGTGGTCGCGCTGGCGCGCCTGCTCGAGCATCTCCAGGTGCTGCTTCAGGTCGTCCTTCGAGAGGAAGCCCGTCCCGTACACGCGCGTGAGCATCTTGTTGTTCGCGTCCCCGCGCCAGTAGGCCCCGGCCAGCGACGTGAGCTTGAACGCCTTGATCCGGCCCGTGCCCGGCGCGTGCGGGCCGCGGCAGAGATCGGTGAAGGGGCCGTTGCGGTACAGCGAGACGGTCTCCACGCCCTGGTCTCTGACCAGGTCCTCGATCAGCTCGACCTTGTAGTCCTGGCCCTCCGCACGGAAGCGCTCGAGCGCCTCGGCCACCGGCACGTCCTCGCGCTCGAACGGCTCGTCGGCCTTCACGTGCTCGCGCATCCTCGCCTCGATGCGCTCGAAGTCGTCCTCGGAGGGGCTCACGCCCTCCGGGAACTCGAAGTCGTAGTAGAAGCCGCCGTCGATCGGGGGGCCGATCGAGATCTTCACGCCGGGGTAGAGCTCCATCACCGCGGTGGCCAGCACGTGCGCGGCGTCGTGGCGCACCAGCCAGAGCGCGTCCTCGTCGCGGTTGGTCACGATTTCGATGCTGGCCCCGTCCTCGAGCGGCCTACCGAGGTCGCGCAGCTCGCCGTCCACGCGGATGCCGAGCGCGGCCCGCGCCAGGCCCTCGCCGATCGCGCGGGCGGCGTCCGCGCCGGTGGCGCCGTCCTCGAGCTCGAGCTCTGTGCCGTCGGGGAGCTTTACCGTCATCAACTCTTCACGCTACCGGCGCCGACGGCGCTCGCGAGCGCGCGCAGCTCCTGCTCGAGTGTGTGCGTGACGAGGAAGCGCTCGCGCACCCGCTCACGTCCTGCTCGGCCCATCTCCACCGCCAGGCCCGGGTCCTCAACCAGCTCCACCAGCCGGGCGGCGGTCTGCTCGGGGCCCTCGGCCAGGTAGCCGTCCACGCCGTCGCGCACCTGCAGCGGCAGCCCGCCGTCGGCCCCGCCCACCACCGGCGTCCCCTTCCACAGCGCCTCCGAGGCCGCCAGGCCGAAGCCCTCGCGCAGCGAGCGCTGGAGCGCCACGCGCGAGAGCCGCTGCAGCGCGCCCAGCTCCAGGTCGCCGAGGCGCTGGTAGCCCGTGAGCAGGTACACGTCCTCGTGCCCCTTGGCGTAGTCCGACACCTCCTTGGCCGCGCGCCACTCGTCGGTCTCGGATGAGTCGAGCGCGCCGGCCAGCACCAGCTGCAGCTCAGGCACTTCCTGCTTGGCCAGCGCGAAGGCCTCGATCGTCGAGTGCGGGTCCTTCCAGCGGTCCATGCGCATCAGCTGGCAGCAGAGCGGCCGCCCTAGATCGAGGCCGAGCGGCCTCAAGAGGCGGCCCGACAGGCGCGGCTGCAGCTCCAGGTTGCGCGAGCTGAGCGGGTCGATGCCTGGCTGCGCCACGTGCAGCCCGCCGCCACGCAGACCGTCGTGGGCGAACGACTCGTCGGAGAACACGGTGACCGCCGCCCGCGCGGCCAGCCCGC
>DAIMGB010000007.1:0-11667 GCA_036724195.1 Thermoleophilaceae bacterium | reverse complement strand
CCGTCGGGCTCCGAGGCGTCCACATGGCACCGCCACAGCAGCACGCCGTCGAGGGCCGCTGCCAGCCCGAGCGTGGCCGGGTCGTGCAGCACCACCGCGTCGTAGCCGCCGTCGAGCGCCTGGGCGGCGCCCGCGCAGGCCTCGAGGTAGGCGTCGAAGCCCGCGTCGTCCAGCGCGGACTCCGCGCCCTGGAGCCCGTCGTGCAGCGCTCTCGTGCCCGCCTGGAGCTCGGAGTCGCCGAACAGCACGCGCCACTCCACCTCCAGCCCGAGGCCCGCCGCCAGCGCCAGCAGCGCCCCCAGCATGTCCGGCACACGCCCGCCGCCGCCCGCGGCGCTCACGTGCAGCACCCGCGCGCCCCGCAGCGGCCCGGCGGCCGCGCGCAGGCGCTCGATCGCCTCCGCCCCCGCCGCGGGCGCGTGATCCCCCGCCGAGCGGGGCGCCACGGCCATCGGCTGCAAGTCCGCGCCCATCTGGCGCGCAGCGTACTTCCGCCCAGGCGAGCGGTGTGACCCACGTCACAGAGCGAACAGACGTTCGGGGTAGATCAAAGGCCTATGCGAAAGACGATCATCACTCTCGCGGCGCTTCTCGGCACCGCACCCGCGGCCATCGCCGCCACTGGTCCCCCTGCGGGCGTCGGCCCCAACGCGGACGCCGACGCGCCGGTCCCCGACGTCGAGCTTCCCGCGGCCACCCACCGGGCGAGCCGCGACCTGAACGGCTCTGAGCAACGCCTGCGCAGGGCCGCCGCCAAGCGCGCCCGCGCGCGTCGCGCCGGCGGTGCAAGGCAGGCCACCGGGCCGGCGGCCGGCGTGCCGCCGCAGCTCCAGTCGATCGCCCAGTGCGAG
This sequence comes from Thermoleophilaceae bacterium, assembly GCA_036724195.1. Lineage (GTDB taxonomy): Bacteria > Actinomycetota > Thermoleophilia > Solirubrobacterales > Thermoleophilaceae > DATACN01. The sequence goes on along the minus strand of DAIMGB010000007.1, from coordinate 10,816 downwards.
TCGGGCGGCGACCCGAGCGCCGTGGGCGGCAGCGGCCAGTTCCGCGGCAAGTACCAGTTCACCTACGCGACCTGGGCCGCAGTGGGCGGCTCCGGCGACCCCGCCGCGGCCCCCGAGGCCGAGCAGGACCGCCGCGCCGGGCAGCTCTACGCCAGCTCGGGCGCCGGCCAGTGGCCCGTCTGCGGCGGATAGGTAATCGACCGCGCTCTCAACCGCGCTCCCAGGCCAGCGGTCCGGCCGCGTTGCCCCGCGCCCCCGACGCCACCGGGCTCGGGCTCGGCACATTGGCTTAAATGCCGAATGTGGATGAGCTGCGTGCTGAGTTCCCCGTTCTCGAGCGGGTCGCCTACCTGAACACCGGGAGCAACGGTCCCGTGCCGCGTCGCGGCGCTGAGGCGGCCCGCGACGCGCTTCGGCGGCAGGCCGAGGAGGGCCGCGGTGGCGCCGCGTTCTTCGAGTCCGTGGTCGGGGCCGCCGATCGGCTGCGTCCGCGCGTGGCCGCGATCCTCGCCTGCGACCCGGCGCAGCTCGCGCTCACCGCCAACACCACCGACGGCGTGAACACAGCCCTGTCCGCACTCGGCCTGGGCGCGGGCGACGAGGTGCTCACGAGCGACGAGGAGCACCCCGGGCTGCTTGGCCCGCTGAACGTGGCGCGCCAGTCGCGCGGCGTAAGGGTGCGGGTCGTGCCGTTCGCCGAGCTCGCCGGCGCGGTGGGCCCGGAGACCAGCCTCGTCGCCTGCTCCCACGTCTCATGGGTGAACGGCCAGGTGGCGGACGCCCCGGCGCTGGCCGCCAGCGGCGCGCGGGTGCTGCTCGACGGCGCCCAGGGGCTGGGTGCGGTACCGGTCGATGTCGAGGGGCTCGGCTGTGACTTCTACGCGGGCACCGGTCAGAAGTGGCTGTGCGGGCCCAACGGGATCGGCTACCTCTTCGTGCGCGGCGAGCTGGCCGCCGAGTTGCCCGCGACGCGGCCCGGCTACATGTCGCTGGCCGACCCCGGCGACGCCCTCAACTCGGAGCTAAAGCCCGACGCCCGGCGCTTCGACAGCGTCGCGCCGGCGCCCGAGCACTTCGCCTGGGCGCTGGCCGCCCTGGACGTGCTGGAGGGCCCCGGCCTGCGCGCCGTCCAGGATCGCGCCGCCGAGCTGGCCGCCGGGCTGGCCGACCGGCTCGCCGAGCGCGGCGCCACCGTCGCGCCGCGCGGGCGCACCACCCTCGTCTCCTGGGAAGACCTTGACCCTCCCGCCGCCGCCGAGCGCCTGCGGGACGCGGGTGTGGTGATCCGGCACCTGCCAGGCACGCCGTACCTGCGCGCCTCGGTCGGCGGCTGGAACGGCGAGCAGGACCTCGAGCGCCTGCTGGCGCTGGCCCTCTGAGAGGACAGCCGACCGCGAGCCCGAGCCCGTTGGCGTAGGGGACGCGGGGCAACGCGGCCGAGGCGCTGGCCTGGCCACGGCGCCGAGAGCGCGATCGTTATTACTTGTGCGTCATCACGACGATGGCGAACACCACCGCCGCCGCCACGCCCGCGGAGGCCACCAGCGCCAGCGCCGCGGAAGCCGTTGCCTCGGGGAAGCGCCCGTTACGGCGAAACTCCACCGCTCTTGTGGTGCCAAGCAGAGCGAGCGCGAACACGGTGGTCACACCCAGCCCGGCCGCGATCGACACCCAGATCACCTGGAGCATCGCGTCCCAGTCGACCACAGCCCCGACGACGCTCATGCCTCCGCCGCCGCCGTGGACGCCTGCTGGGCCCGCCGCGCGAACAGCACCGCGCTGCCGCCCAGGATCAGAATCGAGATCACGAGCGGCCCCGCCGCGCTCGTGCCGAACACGCGCGTGAGCGAGTAGGTGATGCCGCCGATCACGGCCGCCGCCGGCAGCGTGAGCACCCAGGCCACCACGATGTTGCCCGCCACCCCCCAGCGCACCGCCGACAGCCGCTTGGCGGCGCCCGAGCCGATCACGGCGCCCGAGATCGTGTGCGTGGTCGAGAGCGGGAAGCCCACGTGCGAGGAAGCCAGGATCACGGCGGCGCCCGCGCCCTGCGCCGCGAAGCCCTGGGCCGAGTCCATCTTGTGGATACGGCTGCCCATCGTCCGGATGATCCGCCAGCCGCCCACGTAGGTCCCGAGCGCGATCGTCGTGGCCGCTGACACCACCACCCAGGTCGGTACGTGGAAGTGGTCAGCGGACACCGTTCCGTTCGCGACCAGCGCGAGAGTGATCACGCCCATCGTCTTCTGGGCGTCGTTGGTGCCGTGGGCGAGCGCCAGGAGGCCGCCCGACACCACCTGTCCTAGGCGGAACCCGCGCGTGACGGGTCCTGGCCTGAGGCGGCCGACGATGCGGTACATGATCAGGATCGACAGGCCGCCCACCGCGAAGGCAAGCACCGGCGCAACCAGCGCGGGGATCATGACCTTGCCGACCACGCCATCCCACTTCACCGCCGACGTGCCTGCGCTGACGATCGCCGCGCCGACCAGCCCGCCGATCAGCGCGTGTGACGAGCTCGACGGCAGCCCGAAGTACCAGGTGATCAGGTTCCAGGCGATCGCCCCGACGAGCCCGCTGAACACCACCAGGAGGAACTCCGGCTTGACGCTCACCTCCACCACGTCCTTGGCAACCGTCGCCGCGACCTCCAGGGAGATGAACGCGCCCACGAAGTTGAGCACCGACGCGTAGCCCACGGCAATCGACGGCGCCATCGCGCGTGTGGAGATCGACGTGGCCACCACGTTCGCGGTGTCGTGGAAGCCGTTCGTGAAGTCGAACGCAAGCGCGGTCGCCACCACGATGACGACGATCAGTTCAGTGTCCACTCAGGCGCAGCCTAAGAGTTCTTGATGACGATGCCTTCGATGATGTTCGCCACCCGCTCGGTGGAGTCGATCGCGTTCTCGAGGCGCTCGAAGATGTCCTTCCACCGGATCACCACCATCGGGTCGATGCCGTTGTCGAACAGTGAGGCGATCGCCTCGCGGACGATCCGGTCGCCGTCGTTCTCCAGCCGGTTGATCTCGACCGTGTAGTGCGACAGGTCCTTGAAGCCCCGCAGCCGCGGCAGCGCCTCAGAGATCTGGCGGCTGGCCAGGTGCAGGACCTCCGCCAGGTCCTGCGCCTGCTGCATCGGCGCCTCGATCTTGTAGAGCCCGAGGTAGTCCGCGACCTCCTCGGTGTAGTCCACGATGTCGTCAAGCGCGGAGGACAGCGCGTAGATGTCCTCGCGGTCGATCGGGGTGACGAACGTCTGGTTCAGCCGCTGGATGATGTCGTGCGTGATCCGGTCGCCCTCCTGCTCGCAGATCAGGATCTCGCGGGCCAGCTCGTTGCGCTCCGGGTAGTCGCGCAGCATCTCCTCCAGCAGGGCGGCGCAGCGCAGGATGTTGCCGCCGGCCTCCTCGAAGAGGTCGAAGAACTCCCGGTCCCGACCCGTGATTCCGCCCGTGAAGCGCACCGGCGCGGGAGCCTACTCCACGCCCGCGTCGAACCAGCAGCGAACGATCAGGCGGCTGCGACGGTGCTGGGCTCGGCCGCGCGGGCCACTTCCCAGCGGGCGCCGCGGCGCTTCGCCGCGTACATGCCGCGGTCGGCGTCGCGCACCAGGGTCTCCGGCGCGCGGCTGCGATCGTCGGCCATCGCGATGCCGATACTCGCCCCCACCGTCACGCTCATGTCGTCGATCTCGAACGGCAGCTCCAGCTCCGCTCCGAGCCGGTCGGCCACCGCGATCGCGTCGGCCTCGGCCTCGATGTCATCGCAGAGCAGCATGAACTCGTCGCCGCCGAAGCGGGCGACCGTGTCGCCCGGGCGAACCAGGATGCGCAGCCGGTCGGCGACGGCGACCAGCAGCTGGTCGCCGGCGTCATGGCCGAAACGGTCGTTGACCGTCTTGAAGCGGTCGAGGTCCAAGAACAGGACCGCCGCGGCACGCGAGCGGCGCTCGAGGCGCCCCAGGGTGAGCCCCAGGCGGTCAAGAAAAAGAGTGCGGTTCGGCAGGCCGGTCAGCTCGTCGTGGGTGGCGCGATGGGCCAGCTCCAACTCGGCCCGCTTGCGCTCGACCGCGTACTTCACGGCCCGGCACAGCTGGTAGCCGTCGGCGCGGCCCTTCACGAGATAGTCCTGGGCCCCCAGGTGCATCGCCCGCAGCGCGATCGACTCGTCGTCCTCGCCGCTCAGCACCACGATCGGCGCCTGCGGCGCCCGCGTTCGGACCCCACGCACCGTCTCAAGGCCGGAGCTGTCGGGCAGCATCAGGTCGAGCAGAACGCAGTCGAAACCGCCCTCCAGCAGCGTCCCCTTCGCGCCCTCCAGCGACTCGTGATGCAGCACCTTCGCGTGGCCGTTCAGCTCGCGAAGCAGCCGCTGTTCGGCGATCAGCGCCCATTCGGGGCTGTCCTCAATCAGCAGCACGGTGACGTCGCGGTCGAACTCCACCATTACCTTGTCGTCACCTCACCACTTTGTGGGATGGAACATGCGTCCAGGCCCCCGAAAGGATGTTTGGCATCGGGCCGGAACGAAAACCCTCTAAGTACGGACTCGAATGAGGGAGCAACACGAAATGTCGTTCAAACCGCACAGCCAGGAAAGCCAGGAGAAGCTCCGGCAATGGGCGCGCGAGCGCGAACAGCGCGGCGAGACGCGCGACAACCAGCCGGCGATGAACACCCACCCCCGCGAAGGCCGGGACCCAGACGCCGCCCACCTCGCGGCCAGCGTCGAGCGCTTCGAAGCCCTGCTCGGCCGCTAGCTGACGCTATTCTCGCCCCGTCGGTCGCCCAGGCGGCCGTCGGGGGCCGTTAGCTCAGTTGGGAGAGCGCCAGCTCGACAAGCTGGAGGTCACTGGTTCGAGCCCAGTACGGCCCATCTCTCGCAGCCGTATGGCGTCGCCTGGCTGTGTCATCGGCCCTCGGCTGGCGGGTGCCAGCCTTCGGACCTCTTCCTTGCCATGCTCGCCCTACGGCCGCGAGCCCGCTGCTATGGATGACTTTCAAGACAAAATCGACGCTCTCGTTCGCGAGCATCTCGTGCCGTATCTCGAGGAGCACATGAGCGACGAGGCGGACACGCTGATGATCGGCGTCGTCGCCGGGGTTCAGGACGGCGACGACTACCAGCGGCTCTTCGCCGCGCTGCCGTTCACCGACGACTCCACGGAGGAACGGCGACGCCGCGCCCGCGAGCTCTTCGAGTACGCCGCGCGCCAATACTCCTGAGCGCTTGCCACGGGCGGCCGGTTCGGCGAGACTCGCGCCGTGGGTTGCCTGCTGGCGCTCCTTGCCCTCATCTCGCCGCGGCTGGTGCTGTTCCTGCTGTGGCTGTTCAGCAACGTCCTTAGCCGCGCCTTCGACAGCTGGATCATTCCGCTGCTCGGCTTCTTCCTGCTGCCCTGGACCACGCTCACATACGCGGCGTTCTGGGACTGGGGCACCGGGCGCCACGTGACCGGCTTCGAGTGGTTCTTCGTGATCCTGGCTTTCGTTATCGACCTGGGCTCGTACGGCGTCGGGCGTCGCGCCCAGAGTTCACGCTCGTACGCCTGAGCCTGGGCGATTCGCCAGCTTCCCGTGGTGCTCCATCGCCACTTCGAACGCCTCTTGCGAGCTGTACTTCGGGCTCCAGCCCGTCTCCTTCAGCTTCTCGTTCGCGACCACCCAGGGGTAGAGGGCGAATTCGATCTGGCCGGCCGGTGCTTCGGCCTGCCTGAGCTTCCAGCTCGCCTTTGCCAGTGCTCTTAGGGCCTTCAGGGGGATTTTCTTGATCGGGAGGTCGATCAGGTCGGCGCACTCCCTGTAGGTCATCAGGCCGTCGGCGGCGACGTTGTAGGGGCCGGCGTGCTTTCCGTCGAGCAGGCCGGAGAGGGCCGAGACCACGTCGTCCTCGTGCACGAACTGGATGTGGTTGTCGAGGTTGCCGATGTCGAACTGGGCAGGGGCCTTGGTCCAGATTCGGACCAGCGAGTTGTCCACGTTCGGGCCGAGCACGATGCAGGGGCGGACGATCGTCATCGTGCGGTCGGGGTGGCGCTCTGCCCAGAGCTGGCAGAGGCGGTCCGACTCGGTCTTGTCGCGGGCGTAGGAGTAGCTCGCCACGCCGCGGACGGGGTCGGCCTCGGTGAGCGGCTCGGGGTTGTCGGGGAAGGCGCCGTAGGCGACGGCCGAGGAGGTCACGAGCACCTGCGGGGTGCCGGCGGCCGCGGCGGCCTCCAGCACGTTGTGCGTGCCGTTCACGTCGATGTCGTACATGAGCGACTCGTCGTGGATCGGGTCGAGCAGGAAGGCCAGGTGCACCAGGGCGTCGGCGCGAGCGCGCTCGAGCGTCGAGCGGACGCCCTCGCGGTCGCGGACGTCCAGCTTCACGAACTCCGTGCGCGGCCGGTGCAGGCGGGGCGGGCGCAGGTCGCAGATCACGATCGATTCCGTGTCGTCGCGCCGGCTCAGCAGCTCCACCAGGCGGCTGCCGATGTAGCCGGACCCCCCCGTAATTACATACCGCATTCGTCCACCCGTCCAGGATGCTAAAGGCCACGGCGAAACCGCCGATCCCTTAGAGCAGGAAGACTGACGGGCTGGTAAGGCGGAAGCGCCCCCAGTGGCACGTCTTCACGGAAGAGGGGGGCCCATCGAGGCCCCCTTTTCCGCGTTCTGAGGGCTTTTTCCTACTCCTCGCCGTCGTCGGAGGCGAACTTGTCCTCGAGCTCCTTCATCACCACGGGGTCGCGCAGCGTGGTCACGTCACCCAGCTCATCGCCCTCGGCGATGTCCCGCAGCAGCCGGCGCATGATCTTGCCGGAGCGCGTCTTCGGCAGGTCGGCGGTCCAGATGATTCGCTTGGGACGCGCGATCTTGCCGATCCGCTTGGCCACGGCGTCGCGGATCTCCTGCTCGAGGTCCTCGTTGCCCTCGTTCTCCTCGCCCTCGAGGATCACGAACGCCGCGATCGACTGGCCGGAGTCCTCGTCCTGCTGGCCGATCACCGCCGACTCGGCCACCTTCGGGTGCGCCACGATCGCCGACTCGACCTCCGCCGTGGACATGCGGTGGCCGGACACGTTGATCACGTCGTCCACCCGCCCGATGACCCAGAAGTAGCCGTCCTCGTCCTGGCGCGAGGCGTCACCCACGAAGTACGTGGTCTCGCCGAACTTCTCGAAGTAGGTCTCCTTGTAGCGGTCGTCGTCCTTGTACAGCGTCCGGAGCATCCCCGGCCACGGCTGCCTGATCGTGAGCAGGCCCTGGTCGTTGCCGGCGTCCTCACCCTTCTCGGTGACCACCGCCGGGTCGATGCCCGGCAGCGCCTTGGTGGCCGAGCCCGGCTTAGCGAGCGTGACCCCCGGCAGCGGCGAGATCATGATGTGACCCGTCTCCGTCTGCCACCAGGTGTCGACGATCGGGCAGTTCTCGCCGCCGATCACCTTCCAGTACCAGATCCAGGCCTTCGGGTTGATCGGCTCGCCGACGGTGCCGAGCAGCCTGAGCTTCGACAGGTCGTGCTTGTTCGGGTGCTCCACGCCCCACTTCATGCAGGCGCGGATGGCCGTCGGGGCGGTGTAGAAGATCGTCACGCCGTAGCGCTCGCAGATCTCCCACCAGATGTCCTTCTCGGGGTAGTCGGGGCCGCCCTCCCACATCACCGAGGTCGCGCCGTTCAGAAGCGGCCCGTAGACGATGTAGGAGTGGCCGGTGACCCAGCCGACATCGGCCGAGCACCAGAACACGTCCTCGTCGGGCTTCAGGTCGAAGACGTACTTGTGCGTCCACGACACGCCAGTCAGGTAGCCGCCGGTGGTGTGCAGGATGCCCTTCGGCTCAGCGGTCGAGCCTGAGGTGTAGAGCACGTAGAGCGGGTGCTCGGCGTCGAACGGCTCGGCCGGGCACTCGTCGTCGGCGGCCTCGATCGCCTCGTGGTACCAGAGGTCGCGGCCCTCCTCCATCTCCACTTCGTCGTCGGTGTTCTGCACCACCACAACGGTCTCGATCGAGGGCACGTCGCCCAGGAAGGCGTCGACGTCGGGCTTGATCGGGGTGGCCTTGCCCTTGCGCCGGGCGGCGTTCACCGTGATCAGCGCCTTCGCCTCGGAGAACTGCATGCGGTCCTTGACGGACTCCGCCGAGAAGCCCCCGAACACCACGTTGTGCGGGGCCCCGATGCGCGCGCAGGCGAGCATCGCCACGGCGACCTCGGGGATCATCGGCAGGAAGATGCCGACCACGTCGCCGGCCTCGACGCCGCGCTCCTTGAGCACGTTCGCGAGCTTCTGGGTGTCGCGCAGGAGGTCGGCGTAGGTCACGTCGCGCTCCTCGCCGGCCTCGCCGCGCCAGTGGAAGGCCACCTTGTCGCCCTTGCCGTCCTCGACATGGCGGTCGAGGCAGTTGTAGGACGCGTTCAGCTTGCCGCCCGTGAACCACTTGTAGAACGGCGCGTTCGAGTCGTCCAGCGCCTGGTCGAACTCCTCGTGCCAGTGCAAGAGGTCCTTCGACTGCTTGGCCCACCAGGCCGGCGGATCCTTCGCCGCCTCCTCGTACACCGATTCGTCCTGGATCAGCGCGTTCTCGACGAACTCCTTCGGCGGCTCGAAGATCTCCTGATCTATGAGCTCGCCGATCTCCTTCTCGATCTCTTCCGAGGATGCCTTGTTGCCGGCTTCCATATCCCCTCCTGGGTCGTTGCTCAGCGGCCGCTGAGTTCCTTCACCGGCAGGACGATACGGCCAAACGTCTTGTTCGTGACGACCGCGAACGACGCGTACCAGGCTGCCAGGGCCGTCGCCAGCCCGATGTAGCCGCCGATCTTGACGATGCTGGTGTCGGCGCCGGATTCGCCGATGCCGAGCACGATGAAGGTCGCCGCGAGCAGCAGGAACACCACGCTCACCGCCACGCTCACGCGGAGCGAAGCGATCCACATGTACGCGGTGAAGATGCCCCAGGCGATCAGGTACAGGCCCACCGCGTGGCCGGCGTCTGCCTTGTCGGTGATCTTGTCGGCGTAGAACTGGTTGAAAGCCCAGAACGACAGCCAGAACGCCCCATAGGACGTGAACGCAGTCGCGCCGAAGGTGTTGTTGTTCTTGAACTCCCACATGCCGGCCAGCAGCTGTGCGAGCCCGCCGTAAGCGAGCGCTAGGCCGAGCACGATCGGCTCACCCTTGTCGCTCACCAGGCCGGAATTGAACATGCTGAGTACGAAGGTGGTGAGCGCGAATGCCGCCAGCCCGAGTGGGGCCGGATCTGCGATCACGCTCAGCGGAGCGCGCGCGCTCGCCCCACCTATGGCATCGCCCCTGCCAGGACCAGTTGAAGCCTCCATAAAACTCCTCCTTTTCGACGTTCCAGCTATGCCCTACCCCAAGCGGCTAGATGCCAAGCGTGGAGGGCAGCGGAAGCGGGCTCGGCAGGCCGGGCGGGAGCACGCCGCCGCCGGGCTGGTTGGGCTTGCTGGGCGGCGGCGGGGCCTCCTCGAACACGGGCGGCGGGTTCCTGGGCGGCTGCGGCTTCGGCTTTGCCCTCTGGCGCTTGGGAGCGCCCGCGCTCTTGATGATCGTGCAGTTGGCCCTGTGCTCGCGCTTCGACGGCCGGTAGTGGTAGAGCGAGTGCGTCCAGCCGAGCTTGCTCGCGGGCGGGCGCCTCATGCCAAAGCGCGAGCAGAGCGCGTAGGCCTCGGCGAACAGCTCTGACGGCGGCCCCTTGCCGGCGAACCAGCCGGGGCGCTTCAGGTGCATCACGCGCTTGAACTTCTTGCGGTCGCTGCGACGCAGCAGCTCGAAGTCGAACGTGTGGCCGAGCTCGTGGTAGACGACGCTCTTCGGGTTGTAGGCCCCCTCGTTCAGGTAGAGCCAGCGCGGCCGCCGCGCGTACACGCAGCCGGCGAACGCCGGGCGGTGCGGACAGCCGCCCACGATCAGCCGGACGCGGCCGCCCACCATCGGCATCCTCGACTGCTGCAGCCACCTGGCCGGCTTGCCGTGGATCTGCCTGCCGTGCTTGTCGATCAGCCGCGGCGCGGGCCGCGCCGTCGCAGCCGCGGGCGCGATCACGAGCGCGGCCACCGCGACCGCCAGGAGCGCGACCAGCGCCCGCAATCTGTCCCGCTGCCGGCCCATCCGCGGCGGCCGAGTCTAGGTGACCACCGGCGTGCGTCACCCCGGTTCATCCAGAGGGCCGGCGGCCCCGGCCTAGAGGCCCCTGTGTAGGAACCACCCGGCCCGGTCGGCCGCCGCCCCGGTCGAGAAGTCCTCGTTCCTCGCGTGCCGCCTCTCGGCGATCCGCTCCAGCGAATCCCCGGTGCGGTGCTCCGGAACGCGCTTCCTCTTGCGCCTGCCATCGAGATACGAGTAGAGCCCGGACATCTGCGTCCCCTTCGTTCGGTTTGCCTTGCAGGGACAGCAAACCGCGAGGCGGAGCACCGGGAAACCCACCCAAGGTGTAGCTCTCGCCACCTTTCGAGAAGGCGCCGACCGGAATCGAACCGGTGCAGGACCTGCTTCGGCTCATACGCCGACAGCCGACCGGTCGCTGCACGCACTGCAGCCGGCGCACCTACGTATACGAAGGTGGCCACGTCGTCCTGTTGGGCGGTCACCGCCCGTCAGGCAACGTTTGCGCGCTTACCACCTCACACAGCACTCGATCCTGCGCGACCTCGCGCGGCTGCGCCGGGCTCGGTCCCGGTTGGAGCTCCGTTCACGTGGGCGGCCCCTGCCCCCTGGGCTCACCCACTCCGCCTCAAATCCCTCTCGGACGTCTTGCTCTCGTCCCCGGCCGCTGGCCGGCTGAGGACGTGTTCAGTGCCACGGCGGCGCGAA